>JACCXL010000385.1 GCA_013697015.1 Chthoniobacterales bacterium
GGGGCCCCGCGCGTCCCTTGTAACTTTGTAACGCTTTTAACGTTTTAACTTCAGTTTATCCAACGCGCTCCAATCAGGCGCAGCTTTGATTTTGGCTTCCTCGGCTGTTTCCGTTTTGGTGTCCAACATCGCGCGTGCGGGGCAGGTCCGTCCGCCTTCGCGATCGCAATGCGGATGAGGCGGCAAGGCCAGGAGAATGTCTTCGCGAAAAAATGGCGTCAGATCCACTGACTCAGGTCCATGCAATTCGGTGTGCAGCGTGAATCCGTGCACCTCGATGCTGTAGGTGAACGGTTCCAGACAGGCGACACAGCGCAGCTCGACCGGTTGTGAGAGTGAGCCATTGGCCCAGAGCGCGCCTTCCGAAATCCCGAGGTCCAGATCATAGCGGAGCGGACCGACGCAGCGCACATCTTCTGCCTCTAATCCCGGGATCGGGCATTCTTCCTCGCCCGCGAAGTGCAGACCCTCAGCGGGAATCTGTTTCAGGTGAACTTTCATCGCCGGCGGCCTTCCGGGCCGCTGAGTGGTGTGGCCCAAGAGGTGATGCCACGGTCCGCCACCACCACCAGCGTCTTTCCATCCGGTGAGAATGCAAGGTCGCGAATCACTCCATGCAGCGGATAAATAGTAGCCTGCAACCGTCCCGTCGCTACTTCCCAAAAGTAAACAGCTTCATCGGCGCCGCTCCCCGCCACCAGCCGATCGTCAGGCGAAAACAGCACGCTCAGCAGGCCGTTCTGCGGGGTTTTCGAATCTACCGTGGTGGGCTGCGCCGGCGTTCCGTGCCAGATCGAAAAAATCCCAGGCTCATCTAGATTGTCGCCGGCGCAGCCGGCCGCCAGCGTCTGGCCAAGCTGCGCGTACTCGCCAGCGATAAAAAGTTTCCAGATTGCGCCGCTGAATTCATCGCGTGTCTCGCGGCCTTCCTCCGCCCCATCTCCAGCTCCTGCGGCTATGACCGTGCCGAAGGCGACGGCCAGTGCGGTTTTCCACAGAAACCTCATCTAACGGGCGAATTTTTTCTGGAGCGCCCGCACCACGATGGAAGGGACGAACTTCGTCGTCTCTCCGCCGAGCCGTGCGATCTCCTTCACGATGCGGGAACTCAGATAGGTATACTCCTCCTTCGGCATCAGGAAGATCGCTTCCACACTGCCTTCGAGTTTGCGGTTCATCAGCGCCATTTGGAATTCAAATTCAAAGTCGGACACCGCGCGCAGACCGCGGATGACGGCCGTAGCCTTTTGCGCGACGGCGAAATCAACCAGCAATCCCTGAAATTGCGCGATCTGCACGTTTGCTTGGCCGGCGAGGGTCTCACGCAAAAATCCAAGGCGGTCCTCCAGAGAGAAGAGTGCCTGCTTCTGGTCATTGTGCGCAACGGCCACAATCACCTCATCGAAGAGCTTCCGCGCCCGTTCGATCACGTCGAGGTGTCCATTCGTTACAGGATCGAAACTGCCGGGATAAATCGCGCGTCGCATCGGCCGGAGATTGGCAGACGATCGACCTCTTGCAAAGCGGAAGCGCACGGATCCCTGCCAGGTTGCCGAACTCCCGCGAAGCTCGACATTGCTGCGTGTGAAACCGAGTGATCCGCCCTACAAAACCGTCGCCGTAGCAAGCACGTTTTCGCCGCGTTTCCTGCACGTGCTCGCGGAAGCGAAGCGGATCCGCGAGCGCCTCGGCTCTGCGCTTAATCTCATTTATGTGGGAGAACGCGATGCAAAGACGCTCGGGAAATTTGCCGACGTGCTTGCGCAACTGAAGCTGCCGGCGGAGTCGCCGATTCATTTTCACCAAGGCGATCCCGCGAGTGCGATTCTCAAAGCAATCGACGCGCATCAGGTGAATCTGATCGTGGCCGGCGCGCTCGAAAAGGAAGTCGTGTTGCGGCCTTTTTTGGGCAATGTGGCGCGCCGGCTCGTCCGCGAATCGAAATGTTCGGTGATGCTCTTCACGAAGCCTGAAATCGAGCCGAAGCCTCTGCGTCGGATCGTTTTTCTGGCCGATTATTCGGAGCACGCGCGGGAGGCACTGCGCAAAGTTTTGCATCTCGCGACGCTCGAAGACGCCGAGCGGGTGTACGTCATCCGGATCCACACCACGTTTGATGAAGCACGGGCCGCACGCCGCAGGTCATCGCCTGAGAAAGCGACCGATGGCGCGCGGACGCTGGAGGAAGAAGAAGTCGCGCTGGAAGAATTTGTGCTGAGCGTTGGCGAGACCGACGCACCGGTTGAAGCCCGCTGCGTGCGCGGAAACACGAGCTACGCCGCCTCCGATTTCGTCCAATCGGTCGAAGCGGATCTGCTCGCCATTCCGGCGGCCGGGAAGTTCGGAGATGATTTTTCGGGCCACCTGGCGTGGATCACGGAAGTGATCCCGTGCGCTCTGTGGATCATCCGTTGACGACTTCGCAGTCCCTCTGGCGATGTTGTCATCCTTTGCGCCATTCGGTTCCTCGCATTGCGTCGTTATCTTGCTCACGCTGGCGATCCCGGCAGCGGCGTTATTCCTGTCGCGTAACGGCGCACGGCGGGAAGCAGACATTGCGGTTCGCGCGGTCCTCGGTTCTCTCCTCCTGCTCAATTATTTGGGTTACGCGTTCCAACAAGCCCTCCGCGGAGTGCTGCGATGGCAGGAGATGCTTCCTTTTCAACTTTGCGACTGGACGATGATTGTCATCCTGGTTGCGCTCCTGAACGGCGGCCGGAAACGCTGGCTCGAGCCCGCCTATTTTTGGGGAATCGGCGGTTCACTGCAGGCGATCGTCACTCCTAATTTACAGGTTGGCTTTCCGGACATCCGCTTCATCAGCTTCTTCGTCGATCACTGCGGAATCGTAATCTCTGTCGTGTATCTGATGCTCTCACGGCACTTTCGCCCTGGCGTCGGTTCCATCTGGCGAACGCTGCTGTGGTCGGAGATTTATCTCGCGGTCACGCTCCTGGTGGATCAGATCACCGGCGTGAACTACGGCTTCCTGTTGCACAAACCGGAGGCGTTTTCGATTCTGAGCTACCTGTCTGATTCCCGGCTTCCTTACCTGCTTCAGCTCAATCTTTTGGCGCTCGTTTTTTTCGCGGTGCTCTACTTGCCTTTCGCATTGGCCGATCTCTGCAAAGGAGAACTAAGCGCGGATGCAGGAGAAGAGGGGAGAAGCCGATGATGCTGTTCCTATTCTCCGGTTTTCCTGCTTCATTCCTGTTCTCATGAAGCTCAAGCCGCTCAAGATCGGATCCGTTGTCCTCGGCGGAACTCGTCCGGTTTTTATTCTCGGCCCCTGTGTCATCGAGTCGGAAAAGTTCGTTTGGCGGATGGCGCGGCGCATCGCCGCCATCTGCCGGGCGGAAGCGGTGCCGCTCATTTTCAAGGCGTCCTACGACAAAGCGAACCGAACGTCGGTGCGCTCGTATCGCGGCGTAGGCGCGCGTGCAGGTTGCGAAATCCTCGCTGCGATCGGCCGCGAGCTCGGCGTGCCCGTGACGACCGATGTGCATTCGCCGGCCGAAGCGGAAGTGGCGGGCGAGTTCATCGATCTTCTGCAAATTCCCGCGTTTCTTTGCCGACAGACCGACTTGCTCGAAGGGGCGGCGAGGACGGGGCGAGCGGTCAACGTTAAAAAAGGTCAGTTTCTCGCGCCCCTCGACGTGCGCAACATTGCGCAAAAGCTCTCCGCATTCGGCTGCTGGAACTTTATGTTCACCGAGCGCGGCACGACGTTTGGCTACAACAATCTCGTTGCGGATATGCGTTCGCTTTACTGGATTCGCGAAGCTGGCTATCGGGTGATTTTCGACGCGACCCATTCGGTGCAACGTCCCGGAGGCGCGGGCGACTCGACGTCGGGCGATGGCGAACTCGCGCCCGTGCTGGCGCGGGCGGCACTTGCGGCTGGTTGCGATGGCATCTTCATGGAAGTGCACGATCGGCCAGAGCGGGCGCTTTCCGATGGCGCAAATCAGCTTCCGCTAAAGCAGTTGCCGAAGCACCTCCGCATGTTAAAGGCTATTCATGCTGCGGTTTCGTAGCGGCCGCGCGGGATGGCGGACGTGGCTGCTGATTTTTTGTTCGATCGCCGTCCTGGGTGGATGGGCTGAGGCTGGAGAGGGCAAAGGCACGAAGCGCAAAAATAAGCCCAAGGAAACGGGCGATTCTCCCTCTCCTGCGGCCGAAAATTTGAGCACCGTGCCGCTGCCGATCGGGCAGGAGGCGAAAGGCGTGGTGTTGCCGGATTTTGATGCCGACGGTCACTTGCGCGGCCGATTCGTTGCAGGCACGGCGAAGCGCATCGACAACCAGAACATGCAGCTGCGCGCGCTGAAGATGCTGACCTTCACACCGGAAAATAGCCCTGACCTTGAGGTCGAGATGAGCGATTCGATGCTGAATTTGCAGACGCGGCTCTTAAAATCGCAGCAGCGCACGACGGTACGTCGATCCGATTTTACGATCGCGGGCGACGCGGCGGAGTTCGAT
>JACCXL010000001.1 GCA_013697015.1 Chthoniobacterales bacterium
TGCGGATTTTTGGTGGTGAAATCGAGCATCTTCTGCACGACACGGGCGATCGCTTCCCCATGCCGATTCGATACCGCCAGGAGTCCGAGATAATCGCGTTTGCGGAGCAGCGCATCGGCCGTGGCCATGTAGCTGCTGGAAACGACGGCGCCGCGTCGGATCGAGAGCAGATAGACGACGACCAGCATTACAGAAAACACGGAAAGCGCGAAAAGCGGCACCATGATCGGACCCGCCCTGATGAGCGCATCGAAAATGGAGGTGGCGCGAGGAAGATCGGGGACGGACGGCGTGGGAGTCTGCGCCAGAAGCGGCGTCGCGCCCGCGAGCAGCGGGAAGAGGATTTTCATGCCGGAACTGATTGTAGCATAAATGGTCGAATCTGCCGTGCAAATCCCCGGTGGGACCTCACCGTGGGTGCTCAGTCTTAGACGAATTTATCGCCTCGGACATGACGGCGAACCCGAAAGATGTGGGCGGGCTGCACCGCCGGATCAAGTTCCACGTAGTTGCGCGTTGTATCCCAAGTATAGCGCGCATTCGTCAGGAGGTCGTGCACCTGATATGCGGCGGTATCCATTTCGCCGAACTCCTCTATCGGAACATGAATGTATCCGTTCTGTGCGCGAGCCGCATCGAGGTTCACGATCACGAGGATAATGTTGTCGCGAGCCTCGGTCATTTTGCCGAAAAACAGGATCGAATCATTCTCGGCGCGGAAGAAGCGGAGATTATCGTAGAGCTGGAGCGCGCGATTTTCACGCCGGATTCTGTTCAGACGCGTAAGCCAGTCTTTGATGTTACCGGGCGCATTCCAATCCCGTTCCTTCCATTGATATTTCTCGGAATCGAGGTATTCCTCACGCCCAGGGAGCGCCGCGTTCTCACATAATTCGAAGCCGCTGTAGATGCCGTAGAGGCTTGATAAGGTGGCCGCAAGCACGGCGCGGATCATGAACGCGGGACGGCCGCCTTGCTGCAAATGGAGCGGCAGGATGTCCGGAGTGTTTGGCCAGAGATTCGCACGGAAGTACTCGCGCATGTTTGTTTGCGTCAGTTCCGTGAAATACTCGGTCAGCTCCTTCTTTTGCGTGCGCCAGGTGAAGTAGCTGTAACTTTGCGAGAAACCGGCTTTCGCCAGGACTTTCATCATCTTCGGTTTTGTGAACGCTTCGGAGAGGAAGAGGACGTCGGGAAATCGTGCATGAACATTCGTGATCAGATACTCCCAAAATGGGACAGGTTTCGTGTGTGGATTATCGACCCGGAAAATGCGGACGCCATGCTCGGCCCAGAACATGATGACGCTCGTCATTTCGTCCCAAAGTTCCTGCCAGTTTTCGCAGCGAAAATTCAGGGGATAAATGTCCTCATACTTCTTGGGCGGGTTCTCGGCGTATTTGATGGAACCGTCGGGCCGTTTGTAGAACCACTCAGGATGCTCGCGCACGTAAGGGTGGTCCGGTGAGCAGTTGAGCGCGAAGTCGAGTGCGACCTCCATGTCACGCGCGCGAATCTCGGTTTGCAGCCAGTCGAAATCGGCCAGCGTTCCGAGCAGCGGCTCCACCGCTTTATGCCCTCCGAACTCGCTCCCGATCGCATACGGCACACCTGGCTCTCCCGGTTCACCTGTGACGGAATTGTTGCGCCCCTTGCGATTGGTCGATCCGATTGGATGGATCGGCGGGAAATAAATTACATCGAATCCCATCGCTTTTGCGTCATCCACGCGCGGCAGGCATTCACGCAAGGTAGAGCCGCGGTCAGCACGTCCCTCTGCGGAACGCGGAAAAAATTCGTACCATGCTGCGGTTCGCCCGCGCAGGCGATCCACCACGACGCGCGGCGGCGGCGCGTATTGCGTCGCTCCGGAACGATCGGGATACGTGGCCATCAGCACTTCCAGCTCGCCGGAGTGCGCGATGAGGTTGGTTTCTGCCGGCTCGCTCCGACGAATTTGTTCAGCGAGTTCACGCAAACGCGCGCTATCTGCCGGGTTACGCGCACGTCTGCCCGCCGCCTCGATCAAAGCCGCGCCTTCCAGCGCTTCACTGACGAGCGGGGCGACGCCGGCCTCGAACTTCGCCGCAAACTCGTGCTGCCAGCCGCGGAATGTGTCGGTCCAAGCTTCGACCGAGTATTCGTAGGTGGTGTTCTGGTAGAGCGTGCAAACGCCGCGCCAGCGGTCGTTATCGATGTGCGTCATCGCCGTTTCATGCCAGCGTTTTTCGCCTACCACGCGCCATTTCAAACTGGCCGCCACGACGTCGTGCCCATCTTTGAAGACATCCGCTTCCACGACGAGATCTTCGCCGACCACACGTTTTATCGGGTAGCGACCGCCACCCACCAGCGGCGAAAGGTTTTCGATTACCGCAGTCGGAAACGCCCTGAGCATGGGCCTCCAATCAACCGAAATTCGCCGCGGGCGAAAGCGGAATCTCCCCGGGGCAACTTAGCTCTCCCGGAGATGACTAAAGCGCGAAATAGAAGGCGCACTCGTACAAACCAGCGGTGCGGGATTCCTCTCGCCGCACCTTGGTTCCGAGCACTGCCTCGAACATGTCCTGTTCCAGGCGCCCGATGATCGGGAAGTTGTCGAGCAGGTTCAACAGCGGCGTGTGGCATTCCAGGATCTGGGGACCGCCTTCCTTCGCTTCCGTCGTAAACTGGGACATGAAGCCTTCGGTATCCCGCTGCTTCCCGAGCCACTTGGCGCGTTCTGCGACCGTCGCGCCTTTCACCTTCGTTTTGAGGTCAGCCGTCCGCCGTTCAAAAACGTGGTAGAGCAGCTTCTCCGGCGCGTTCGGTCCATGAATTTCCTTGGCGGATTTCAGCAGATCGAGTGTGAACAGGTTACTCTCCGCCGGGTAAAGATCGTGGGTGCGCGGGGTGAGACGGTAGACCATCTCGGGACGACCCATCTTCTGCGGTCGACGCCAGGTATCGAGATAACCATCGCGCTCGAGAGTGAGGCAATGCTGTTTGATCCCCATGTAACTCATCTTCATTTTGGAGACGAGCTCGTTCACAGACAGGCCCTTTGTCCGCTTTAATGTATTCAGGATTTCCAGCCGCTGTGTGCGGCCGATTTCAGCAAGTAATTGTTGGTTCACGATGGGCTCCTTCGGCGATAGAGCCGCAGATTATCCGCAAACTTATTTGAAAGACAATAACTTAATTAGTTAACCTGCACCATCTAAGCGAATTACGGAACTAAACGATGCGCCGGGTCGTCACCGGGTCGAAGAAGCGCGCCTTGCCGAGGTTTATTTCGAATCGCAGCCGATGCCCTGCCTCGTGCTGGTTGAACTGTCGCTGGCTCCGGCACACGATCATGTGAGCACCCGTTTGCAGATGCAAATGGGTTTCCGCGCCCCTCGGTTCCACGATATCCACGATCGCGGGAAAGCCTGCCGCCGACTTTTCACCCTCGCGTAAAGATTGCGCCACCTCGATGTCCTCCGGCCGAATCCCCAGCAGCAACGGTTTACCCGCAAACTCGCGCACCGCCGGGCATTCCTCGGGCTGGAAGCGGACCTCGACCGTTCCGCCTTCGGATTCAAAAAAAAGGAGCGAATCGCGCTCTGCCTTCAAAGTGCCGTTCACAAAATTCATGGGAGGGTTTCCGAGGAAACTGGCCACAAAGAGGTTGGCCGGCTCGTTGTAAAGCGCACCGGGGTTGTCGTTTTGCTGCACAGCGCCCTCATTCATGACCACGATCCGGTCGCCTAGCGCCATCGCTTCGGCCTGATCGCGCGTGACGTAAACCATCGTCGCCTGCAGCCGCTGATGCAGTTTCATGATCTCTCGCCGCATCTGCATTCGCATGCTCTCGTCCAAATTCGACAGCGGTTCATCGAAGAGAAACAGTTTCGGCTGGCGCACAAGCGCGCGCGCCACGGCGACCCGATGGCATTGTCCGCCCGAAAGTGTTCTTGGTTTCCGCTCGAGCAACGATTCGATCCCAACGATGCCGGCCGCATCGAGTACGCGCTTTTTGATCTCAGCCTTGGAAAATTTCCGTCGCTTCAGACTGAACGCAACGTTGTCATAGACGGACATGTGCGGATAAAGCGCGTCGTTTTGAAACAGCATCGCGATCTCGCGATCCTTCGGCGGAACGTCGTTCACGCGCCGCTCGCCGATGAAAATGTCGCCTCGGGACGGCTTCTCGAGCC
>JACCXL010000003.1 GCA_013697015.1 Chthoniobacterales bacterium
GCTGCGGGTTGGCGCGGGAGAAGCCGGCATTGCGATCCGCGCTCCATTGCATCGGCGTGCGGCAGCCATTGCGATCGCCCAGATAGACATTGTCCCCCATCCCGATCTCGTCCCCGTAGTAAATGACCGGCGTTCCCGGCATCGAGAAGAGCAGGATATTGAGCAGCTCGATTTTGCGGCGGCTGTTGGCCAGAAGAGGCGCGAGCCGGCGGCGAATGCCGAGATTGATCCGCGCGACCGGGTCATTCGCGTACACGCGCCACATGTAATCGCGCTCTTCGTCGGTCACCATTTCGAGCGTCAGCTCGTCGTGATTGCGCAGGAACATGGCCCACTGACAATTATCCGGAATGGCCGGTGTCTGATCGAGAATGTCGATGATCGGAAACCGATCTTCCATTTGCAGGGACATGAACATCCGCGGCATGAGCGGAAAGTGAAAATTCATGTGCGATTCGTCGCCCGCGCCGAAGTAGGCGACGGCGTCTTCCGGCCACTGATTTGCCTCCGCCAGAAGCATCCGATTGCGGAACTTTGCGTCGACGTGCGCGCGCAGTTTCTTCAGATATTTGTGCGTTTCAGGCAGATTCTCGCAGTTGGTGCCATTCCGCTCATAGAGATACGGAACGGCATCGAGTCGCAGCCCATCCACTCCCATTTCGAGCCAGTAGTCGCAGACTTGCTCGACGAGGTCGTGCACGGCGGGATTGTCAAAATTGAGGTCGGGCTGATGCGCGTAGAATCGATGCCAGTAGTAGGCTTTCGCGACTGGGTCCCACGACCAGTTCGAGGTCTCGAAATCTTTGAAAATTATGCGCGCGTCCTGATATTTCTCCGGCGTCTCGCTCCAGACATACATCTCGCGCTCCGGTGAACCGGCCGGACTGCGGCGTGATTTTTGGAACCACGGGTTCTGATCCGATGAATGATTGATCACCAACTCGGTGATGACGCGGAGGCCCCGCTCATGGGCGGCCGCTAACAATGCCTTGAAGTCTTCCAGCGTGCCGTAGTTCCGATGGACGTCATAATAATCTGCAATGTCATAGCCGTCATCACGCAACGGCGAAGGATAGAACGGCAGGAGCCAGATCGCGGTCACACCGAGTTCTTGCAGATATCCGAGCTTCTCGATCAGTCCGCGAAAGTCCCCTATCCCATCGCCAGTGCTGTCGTGAAATGTCTTCACGTGTAGCTCGTAGATGACGGCATCCTTGAACCAGAGCGGATCACTTTGCGCCTCATTCGCCACTTCGGACATGAGCTAAACCTTTGGCGCACATTGGCCGCGCGCGCAATCGGAGGCGTGGCGAAATGCGCGGCGTTACTGCCTCTGCAGTGCCGTGATTGTCTCGTTTCTCACGCGCGCGGAGGCAGCTCGCGTTGCGAGAATATTGTGGCTCCATCGATCGTCGCGGTGCGCGAAGGCGATTTGCGGATAAGCCTGGAGACCGAGATAGAGAGCGGCGATTGCCGTGATCACTCCCTCGACGCGGTGGCGCTATGTCCGGCGACTCGTTCTCGGACGTTTTCAAAGCGGGTCGCCCATTTGGGTTTCAGCGGATCGCCTCATCTGAGCGTTGTTGCGAAGTTCCCGCTCGCGTCCACCAACTCGGTGCTGGCGCGCCCGCTCTATTTTTCCGGCATCAGCACCGCGTGGCTGGCGATACACTGCCATTTCCCGCTCCGCTCCATCCACGTGTCGGTGAAGTGATAGCGGTGTTCGAAGGAACGACCTTCTGGTGTTTTGCCGACTTCCTTTGTGATTCCGGTGACGACAGCCACATGCGCGCCGAATCCCCTCACGGACATGTGTCCGGCCACGGCGGAGTCATACGTATTCTTATCCTTCTTTGCTTCTCGCAGCACGGTCGACTTGTTGCCGACCTTGCCGTTCGATCCGGTGCCGACAAAATCGTCTGCCACGAGCACATCGACCACGGCCGTGTTGTGACGGACGAGCGAATTTTCCCAGCGACTCTCCAATGCGCGAATTTTTGCCCGAATTCCGGAATACTCCCCAGGTCCATCCCCCTCTTTGAGGCGGGCTGGATTCGGTGCGGGCTTCGACGCAACTTTCGCGGGCTTTTTCGACGTCTCATCCGGCTTCGAAAGTCTCGGCCGCGCCGTGGAAGAAGCAGCCGGTGGCGGCGTTGTTTTCGGCGACGGAGCGGGTGACGATCCTTCGTCGTCTTTTTCGGAAATTTCCTCAACTACAGGAGTCGTTGATGGCTCGGGAGTCGCGCTTGCTTCTGGAGACGGAGTTCGTCCGCGGAAAGGAGCAGAAGCAGCGTCCTGCGCTCGCGTGCCAAGCAACCCGGCTGCGAGGATGGCGGCGGCAGCGGCGATTTTGTTTATTTGATTCATGGGATCTCAATCGGAAACGCGCAGGATGCTACCGACGGCATGACAGCGGGGTCAACCGTTATTGGTTGGGCCGGGCCAGCGAAAGCGGATTTGTGTGCTCCGCGACGAATCGGGTGGACGCGGCGCAAGGCCGGCACTTAAACTCCGTTGGTCATGGCACAACCGCACCTTCACGGCACCGACCCGATCGCTTCGAAATCATAGGCGGCCGGCGAGTTTTAATAGCTTAATGGAATCAAATAATCACATCGGCGGACAAGAAGAGAACGGCGCTCCCGCGAAACGGCCTCCAGCCACCGCTCCTGACCTGGAGCCCGGAGCTCCCTCGGATCTCGTTCTCATGCTGCAGATTCAAGCCGAGAATCCTGAAGCTCTTTCGCAGTTGTACGATCGTTACAATGGGATCCTCAAAGCGTTGATCCTGCGCGTGATCCACAACGAAGCCGAAGCGGACGATTTGTTGCAGGAAATCTTCATGGAGATCTGGAACCAGGCGAAGAATTTCTCCGCCCAAAAGGGGAAACCGTTGGGCTGGATGGTGACGCTGGCCCGGCGCCGCGCGATTGATGGCTTGC
>JACCXL010000010.1 GCA_013697015.1 Chthoniobacterales bacterium
AATCAGCGCGACGCCGACGTGAAACTTCGGCTCAACACCGATCCGCATTCGCCGGGGCACTTCCGCGCGAACGGCCCGCTGTCGAACATGCCGGAGTTCCAAAAGGCGTTCAATCTGCCGGACACCTGCCCAATGGTGCGGCCGCCAGACCAGCGCGTAAATATTTGGTAAAGCGCGGAGCAAGTTCCAACTTGCCGCTTGGGTGAGACCGCATGTCAGAAGTTGCGCTACGACCGGCGATTCGAATTTGGCAACCGGACCAGATTGCGAGCGCGATTCTTAATGGAATAACAAGGAGCTGATATGGCTAAATGCGACATGTGCGGCAATGACTACGACAAAGCGTTTCAGATCACCGCCGGGGGTAAAACTCACACCTTCGACAGCTTCGAATGCGCCATCCACATGATCGCGCCGACCTGCGCGCACTGCAGTTGCAAAATCATCGGTCACGGCGTGGAAGCTGACGGCAAGATTTTTTGCTGCGTCCACTGCGCTTCCGAGAGCGGCGTGGGCGGTTTGAAAGATCGCAGGTGAGGACGAGAGCGGCGGGCGCTACTCCTGCGCGACTTTGCCGCCCCAGGAAAGTATCTTCGCTTTTGTGCCGGCAGCTTCGGCCTCTGTAATCATCCCGGCGCGGTTGTAAAACAATGACAAGCTCGTCCAGCCGATCTGGTCGTTAGGCCGGAGTTCCGTCGCCGTTTTGCCCGCCTTGATCGCTTCGTCGAAACGGCCGATTTTCATCAACGCCATCCCGAGCGCATGCCAGCCATCGAAGAAGGCGGGATCGAGCTCCACACACTGACGGTACTTTTCGACTGCGCTCTCCAGTTCCCCAATTGCGAGGTCGCCGTTCGCGGCGTCGAAAAGTTCGTCGAGCGCGACCATAAACGGCAGGAAAGCGATGCGCGAAGGGCTAACTATTTTCCTGTTGGACGCCGGCAGCGTGGCGCCGGTCGCGCAGCCATTCGTAAAAAACCACCGTGCGCTTGCCGCGGAGGAACCGCACATCGAAGATCGCCTTCCCCTGCTCGTATTGCGCGGGATCAATCGGCTCGCGCTTTTCCAAAACGGCGACGAGACCACCGGACTCGGTCGGAATGAATTCGCTCGCGTCGCCCGGATCGAGATCGCCGACGGCTGACTTGATCAGCGGCAGATCCGGCGCATCAACCTTCGGCGGCTTGTCGGGTTCAGGTTTCGCGGTCTCGTTTTCGGCGAGCGAGAAGGGCGGGATCATCTCCGCCTTTATGCCCATCTGCTCAAAAGCTTTTTCCGCGGGAATGCCCCCCTTGAGAGAATCTCGAATGCGCCGCGCGATTTCGGCGCCCTTGTTGGAGACCATCTCATGCAGGCGTTGATTCCTGATCGCTTCCGTTACTTTGCCCTTCGCCTCGTCGAGGCTTAACGGACGCGCGGGCTCCAGGCCGTTCAAGTGCAGAACACAAAACCCGTCGGCGACTTGCAGCGGCTCACTGTTCGGATCCTGTTGGGTCAACTGGAAGGCGGCCGGAACGAGCTGCGGATCGCCGTTTAATTGCGGATCGGGAGCGGCCTGCGTGAACACGCCTGTCGCGCGGATTGGCAACTGAAATTTCGCCGTGAGCGCGTGAAAATCTGAACCTTTTTCACTCAGCGCCTGTTCGAAATCGTTGGCCCGATCCGCCAGTTTCTGCAGCGCGTCGACGCGTTCCCTGCCCGTCAGCTTTTTCTCCTGATCGCTGAGGGCAAAGGTGACGAATTCGACTTTGCGTTTCTCCTCGCTCTGCAGCTGAGTTTTGTGCCCTTCGTAATATTTCGCGATGTCGTCGTCGTTGATTTTAACCTCCTTGGCGAAGTCTTCCAAGCGGAGGCGCACAACCGCCACGTTCAGCTTTCCGAACGCCTGCTCGTAATTTTCTTTGCTCTCCACGGCGGGAACTTGCACGCCGGCCGCGAGGAGTTCTTTCAGGCGCGCCAGGGCGAGTTGATCCGCTGCCAGCTCCTCCAGTTGTGATTCGTCAAAGCCGAGCGACGGCAGCGCCGTCTGCACAAACTCATTGTACTTGCCCATGTCGAAGCCGGTCTCGTTGCGAAATGGGCGGAAGGTTTTCACCACGCCCGCTACTTCCGCATCGCTCGCGCGAACACCGAGTGCTTCGGCTTCGTGACGCACCACGAGTCGGTTCCACATGAACTCGGTGTAGGCTCCATTCTCCGAGGTCGCGTTGCCCGCCAGATCCTGCAGGAACGTGAGCATCCCGAGTTGGCGCGCGAGCATGAACATCCGGACGTTCCGCTGCAGTTCCAAGCGGGTGACGGGGCGATCGTAAATCGTGCCGACACGATCGGTCCGCGGGGCCGAGAAATCGGTTTTGGTGAAGTAGAAGCAGAACGGGATCGCGAGGATCGCGATTACCCACATGAGCCATTGGCGGTGGCGGCGCAGAGTCGTAATCATGATTGAAGTTTCCGCGGACGCGGGTGCGCAGAATTTACGGGGAGTTGCGCCTGCGCCAAATCCTTTTTGGAAAGCGACGGCGTGGCTGTGTGGCCGAGCTTAATCGCCGAAGGAAACCTCCACCGCGCGTGCCGTCTGCACCATCTGGCCGTCCGGCGGCACAAGACGCAGGCGATTAACCGCATCGGCGATCGGCACCTGCTGCATTTGATAATTCTGGTAGCTCACCATCGATCCATACTGATCTTCGTTGATCAGCTGGACAGCTTTGACGCCGAAGCGGGTGCCGAGAATCCGGTCCAGCGTGGTGGGTGCGCCCCCGCGCTGCAAATGCCCCAGGACACAACAACGAGTCTCCTTGCCGGTCCGCGCTGCGATCTCAAGCGCCACGCTTTCTCCGACACCGCCGAAGCGATATTCGCCGCTCGTAGTGGGATGCAGCATTTGCTGACCGTCCTGCGGAAGCGCTCCTTCCGCCACGACCACGATGGCACCGTGACTGCCGCGCGCATCGCGACGTCTAACCGCATCGGCGATTCGGTCGTGATGGAACGGAATTTCGGGGATCAAAATGATGTGCGCGCCGCCCGCGATACCGCCGTGTAACGCGATCCAGCCAGCGTGTCGACCCATAACCTCCAAGACCATGACACGCTTGTGGCTAGTGGCGGTGGTGTGCAAACGATCCAGCGCATCCATCACCACCGCGACCGCGGAATCAAAACCGAATGTCATCGCAGTGGCTTCCAAATCGTTGTCGATCGTCTTCGGCACGCCGACACAGTTGATGCCGGCCGCCTGCAGCTGCAGCGCGGTCGTCATCGATCCATCGCCTCCCACGATGATCAACGCTCGTACGCCAAGCTCGGCCAGAACTTTCCGGGCGTCTGCGATCACCTCTGCAGCAACGATCGCTTTGGTCCCGGCTCCGATCTTGGCAACGAAGTGTCCGCGACTTGTGGTGCCGATGACGGTCCCACCGCGCGGCATAATTCCCGCGATGCGGGCCCGATCCAGCACAACAAAATCACCCGGGGGCAGGAGTCCTTCGAATCCGTCCCGAAACCCGAGCACTTCCCAGCCTAACTTGTCTGCGGCGAGGACCACCCCCCGCAGCACGGCATTGAGTCCCGGACAATCTCCGCCACTCGTTAGGACCCCGATCCGTGGCTTCATGGAAGGGGGCGCGAGTTAGAGCGTCTTGTCCGGCGTGACCGCCCGGCCGGCTGCCGCCCACTGGTCGTAGATCTGCCAACCGCGCGCCAGCAGCTGCGTGCCTTCCCCGAATCGATTCGAGCTACCGAGCATGACAACGACCAAATGGCGCGGCGTTACGATGACGTTCTGGCCTTCTTTGACGATTTCCGATTCACGATGGGCCGAGAGAATCAGGCAATCGCCGGCACGAGCCGTGCGTCCGGTTTTGACACCATCAACGCCATTGACGCCGAGAAGCTCGTTCGTGTTTCGCAGGAGGTAGCCGAGCGGCTTCCCCGCGCGAAGGAAAGAGATCTGGCGTTCTTTCTGCGAGACGTAAAAACGAAAGCTGGCCTTCTTCAGCGCGTAACGAGTCATGCGCGCCATATCGATGGCCGTCGAAAATGGGATCGGACGCTCGTTTTCATCGATGCCGTGCGGATTCAGAAATCGAGTGCGCTCCATGTGGAGCTGTTTCCCGAGAGCGTTCATCTGCGCAACGAACGTGACAACCGGGGTGACCTTCGGGTTTGGAGCGGCCGTGGCGGATCCGCTCAGGGCGGAACCGACGTGATGAGCAAGGGTGAAGGCCGCAATATTATCGGATTGCACCAGCGCCGCGTAGAGTAAATCGCGCAGGGTAATCTGATCACCCGGCTGGAAACCAATGTTGTTCTCTCCCGGGCGGATGAAGGCTTCGGGCGGAATTGTAGCGAGTTGATTAAGGTCTCCATGCTGACCCTCAGCCCAATCGAGGACGACCATCGCGGTCGCGATCTTGGTCAGGCTTCCGATTTGGCGCTTCTGCTTCCCGTCATGCTCTTCGAGGACGTAGCCGGTTTGCGAATCGACGATCGCGTAGGCCTGCGCGGCGCTCGCGCTGCGGGTCGCTCCCCCAGCGAGTAGAACGGAACAAAGAAGAACAGAAAAACGATGCGGAAAGTTCACGGGGTTAAACGGGTCGCATCTTAATCGGCGCCGCCTCCTTCGCAACCAGCAATCGGCCCGCGGAGCGGGCTCTCGAGTCTTGAACTAGCGAAGACTGACGTTGGCCCGCGCGCCGTAATGAAACGCATTCGGCTCGAGCGCCAGATAGATTCGTTCGGCCGCGTTCTGCAGATCAAACGGGGTCGCTCGTCCCAGTCCGCTCGCGCGAACGGTCCCGAGCATACCTTGCAAACGGCTGCCACCGGCGACATCGAACTCATACACGACCAGCCCACGTTCTACGTCCGTGATGCGCACATGCATGCCGAGAAAAGAACGGCCGGCACCCAGTTGCCCGAAGAAGAACCGGCCCAATGGGCTGCCGCCATCGACAACGTTGAACTGGCCTTCCACGAGCCAGCCAACCCGCGGAGTCTCGTCGTCTTTCAAAATTCGAGCGGGCGCGAGCTTTTCCAATTGCTCTTTCAAGTCACCCGCAAACTCGATCGGCGTAAGCGCCTTCCGGATCGGCATCTCGCCGTCGGAAGCAGCTTCGTCCCCGACAAACGTGGCCGTATCAATGCAGAAGGGTCGAATGTAAATTGCGCGCGGACCACTCGCCCCGACGCCGCAATTCGTCACCATATGAACTCTGTTCGATCCGAAGTCTTTCGAATCGATCGGTGCTGAGCTGACGCTCCCGGCCGTCGAGACGTCCGTCTTAGTGACGAACATGTCGGCGCACGAGCAGAGCAGGAAACTGCAGAGGATGGTGAGGAAAGGTTTCATAGTCGGTGATGGGATCCGTCGTTTGCGTGTCTGTACGCGCGCGGCCGAATCATGGCTGCTTTTGATGCAACTCTCGTGCCGTGGACGGCAGAAAATACCGCGGAGCACCCCGTTAGGGTTTGGGCTCCGCCGCTCGGGCCCTTCGCAGAAGCATGCGCATAACGGCATAAACGATGACGCCCGACGGCACGGCCAGAAAAAGCGAGCCGACGAGCGCGGGCCAGACCACCCGCAGGAAAAGGTGCCAGTCCAGGTAATCGCGCAAACCGAGATGCCCAAACCGGATCCGATGCGGTGCCGTATGATGCAGGACACGGTAGCCGAGCCTGTATTCCGCCAGGTAGATCGCCGGCATCGCGAAGATGAGCACGTCGTGCAGCGTTACGGCAATGGCAGCCGCGACTTTGTTGCACCGGAAAATCCAAGCGAGCGCGATCGAGAGCAAAGTCTTCACGCTGTAAAGCGGCGTAAATCCGAAAAAGATCCCGATCGCCGAGCCGAGCGCGATGGAATGCGGCGTGTCATTGATCGCCATCAGCGTCATGTGATGGCGAGCGAGCCATTCCTTCATCCTGGATAGAAATCCGGAAAGCGCGGGGCCGAAACCCTCTGGCGCAGTTGGCACAGCCGTAGCGTAGCTTAAAAAAGCTCCGCCTGCCGCTTCGATCGGGTCGGAACGATCTGACCGAGCGCGGCGCGCAAGCGAGCGGCGGCATGCGGCGCGTAGTCGCGCGCATTATTATTGAAAACGACGTGCACCTGTTCGGCAGACCGTGCTAGCTTCTGGGCCCGGTCCGCGATTTCCCCGATCTCGGCGTCGTTGTAATCGTAGTTGAACCGCGCCGCGACGGTCTTACCGGTCGTGTAGGCGCGCGCATCGCGGCCATGCAGGCGCAAATAGGCCAGCCGCGGCGTGGTGACTTCATTCAGATCCGCGGGCATGACCGTGAAGTGATCGGCGCGCGGCGCGTCGACCACCACGAACGTGGCGTTGTGCTCGCGCAGAAATCGCAGCATCTCGTCGCCCTGCGCGGGCGCGGTCCAATGTCGATTCCTGAACTCCACCGCAAACGCGAA
Source organism: Chthoniobacterales bacterium (assembly GCA_013697015.1). GTDB lineage: Bacteria > Verrucomicrobiota > Verrucomicrobiia > Chthoniobacterales > UBA10450 > JACCXL01. Next base: position 6,431 of record JACCXL010000010.1, read on the forward strand.
GCCGCCTAACGATTCAAACACAGGCTCAAGCTCCTGCAGGGCATGGACCCGGGGCGAGAACGAGGGCGAGAGCTGGAGCAACAAAGATCCGAGCTTCCCTGCGCCGGCCATAACTTCCAGGGCCGGCCTGAATTCCTGCGCAACCAGCCGCTCGAGCTCTGGTGTGAGCAACACCCGGCCGTTGTTATCCGTCTCCGCCTGGCGGCGCAGTTTCGGAGGTAGCAGTTTCGCGGCGGTCGAGTGTCGGGAGAGAAGCTGGTGCAATTTGACGTTAAACGTAAAGCCGTCCGGCGTGCAGCGGCACCAACGTTCCGCCATTCTGCCATCGGGGATGGCATAGAAGCTGGAATTCACCTCTACCATTTCGAAGTGCTGCGCATACCAGGGTAGGCGATCCGCGGCCGGAATATTTTTCGGATACCAATGCTCCACGAATCCGGGATCGGACCAGCTGGCGGTTCCTACGATGATCCTTCGGGACGACGCCGTTGCACGCATGGCGGAACAAGGAGCACACAGGTCGTGATTTCAACCGCGGGAAACGACAAAAAGCCTGCACGGGAGGATTGATTGGGAGCGGGATTTGAACGCGTCCGTTCCGCGTTGCTGGGAGGCCAATACCTTGTTAGCTGGCGAGCGATGCTCGTGAGGTATGAGCCCCGTGCT
>JACCXL010000026.1 GCA_013697015.1 Chthoniobacterales bacterium
AAGCGGACAAAGTTTCAGTGCTCTACACGCACTTCATCAACACGATCAATCAGAAGCCGACGGTGCGGACGTTGTTGCCGATCACCAACTTCGAGATCGCCCACGCCGCGCCAGAGCAGGACGCATCGGCGTCAGCAACCGGCTCCGATCCGCTCGTGGGCTATCTTTTCGAGCCGAATCCGGAGGGTGTGCTCGACATTATGCTGCCGTATTACCTGCAGTATCAGGTTTTCCAGATGATTTTGGACGCGCGCGCCTCGGAGCATAGCGCGCGCATGGTGGCGATGAAGAATGCGACCGACAACGCGCAGCAATTTATCAAAGACCTGACGCTCGAATACAACAAGATGCGTCAGGCGAGCATCACCACAGAGTTGCTCGAAATCTCGACTGCCCAGATGGCGCTCGGAGGCTAGTTATTTATGAATAAAGGAAAGATCGTTCAAATCATCGGCCCCGTCGTCGACGTGGAATTCGGCGACGGCGCCAAGCTGCCGCGCATTTATAACGCACTTGAGCTCGAGTACGATGTAAACGGAAATCCGACAAAGTTGACGCTCGAGGTGCAGCAGCATCTCGGCGAAAACTGGGTGCGGTCGATCGCGATGTCGTCCACGGAGGGTTTGAAGCGCGGCATGCCGGTGAGCGACATGGGCGCGCCAATTTCCGTGCCGGTGGGCGAGGGGACGCTCGGCCGCATTTTTAACGTCACCGGCGATCCGGTCGATAATCGCGGGCCCGTCAGCTTTACGAAGCGATATCCAATCCATCGCAAAGCGCCGGAACTAACCGATCAGGATACCAGCGCGACTATTCTGGAAACTGGCATTAAGGTCATCGATCTAATCTGCCCATTCACGAAGGGCGGGAAGGTAGGTGCCTTCGGCGGAGCCGGCGTCGGCAAGACTGTCGTAATCCTTGAACTGATCAATAACATCGCCAAAGGCCATGGCGGCTTCTCGGTCTTTGCGGGCGTGGGTGAACGGACTCGCGAAGGCAACGATCTTTATCAGGAAATGAGCGATGCGGGCGTGATCGACCAGAAAGACCTCAGCAAATCAAAAGTCGCACTCGTTTATGGTCAGATGAACGAACCACCTGGAGCTCGCCTGCGAGTCGCGCTCTCCGCACTGGCGATGACGGAGTATTTCCGAGATGAACGTAACCAGGACGTTTTGTTGTTCATCGACAATATCTTCCGATTTTCTCAAGCCGGGTCTGAAGTCTCTGCCCTTCTTGGGCGAACGCCGTCCGCGGTCGGTTATCAACCCACCCTTGCCGCAGAGATGGGCGATCTCCAGGAACGAATCACTTCCACGAAAAAGGGCTCCATCACTTCAGTGCAGGCCGTTTACGTGCCGGCGGACGATCTAACCGACCCCGCGCCCGCGAACACCTTTGCACACCTCGATTCGACGATCGTGCTGGAACGCTCGATCGCCGAGCTCGGAATCTATCCGGCGGTTGATCCACTGGCCTCCACGTCGAAGGCGCTCGCTCCGGAAGTCGTAGGCGAGGAGCACTACTCGGTTGCGCGCGGTGTCCAAAAAGTCCTTCAACGTTATCGCGATCTGCAGGACATCATCGCGATTCTCGGCATGGATGAGCTGAGTCCGGAAGACAAACTATCCGTTTTGCGCGCTCGAAAAATCCAGCGTTTTCTTAGTCAGCCATTCCACGTCGCCGAAGTCTTTACCGGCACGAAAGGCCAGTACGTCTCGATCGCCGAGACGGTTCGCGGATTCAAAGAGATCCTCGACGGCAAACATGATGAGGTTCCGGAGCAGAACTTCTACATGAAGGGCGGAATCGACACGATCGCGGAAGGTTAAAAGTTGTTAAATTGTTAAAATGTTTGAGCGAAACAGCAACTTGCAGTTAGCAGCGATTTATTTTTTAACAATGTAACATTGTGCTCATGGCCACTCTTAAACTAGAGATTGTTACCCCGGAAACGACGGCCTACTCGGAGGACGTCGACATGGTGACGCTTCCCGGCTCGGAGGGTGAACTGGGCGTCTACCCGAATCATGCCGCGCTGCTGACAACGTTGAACCCTGGTGAGCTGCGCGTGCTGAAAGATGGGCGCGAGAGTTATCTTGCCGTCGGCGAGGGGTTCGTCGAGATCACCGGCACCGCTGTTTCCGTTTTGACGGACATGGCTCTGGAATCTGAGAAGATCGACGTGGCGGTCGCGGAGGCGGCCGTGGCCCGTGCCAAAGCCGCGATGGAAGAGGATCACGGGGCGCAAGATGTGGCAGCCATCCAGGCTTCTCTACAGAAAGCGCTCGCCCAGCTGCATGTAAAGCGGCGGCGGCACCCGTAGCACTGCACGCGCGGTTTTTCGCGCACCATAAATTGGAACCGCGCCTCACACTTGGCCTGATCGCGGGGAGCGGCGTTTATCCGCTGCTTTTGGCGCAAGCAGCGCGAGCGGCGGGCGTGCAGCAGATTTATGCGGCCGCTTTCGTCGGAGAAACAGATCCCGGCCTCACAGCGCTGGTGACTGGGATCGAATGGATGCGGGTTGGACAATTGAACCGGTTGCTCGGTTTCTTCCGGAACGCGGGATTGCAGCATGCAATTATGGCCGGGCAGATCGCTCCGAAAAATCTTTTCGATCTGCGGCCCGACTGGAAGGCGCTGCTCCTTTTGGCGCGACTGAAACGCCGCAACGCCGAGACAATCTTCACGGCCATCGCTGCCGAGCTGCGCGCGATCGGAGTCGAGCTGCTGCCGGCTGCCACCTACCTCGAACGCTCGCTCGCGAGTCCCGGATTGATCGCGGGTCCGAAGCTTTCGCGACGACAAAACGAGGACGTCACCTTTGGCTGGCAAATCGCGAAGGAGATGGCGCGCCTCGATATCGGACAAACCGTTGTTGTTAAAAACGGAACTGTCCTGGCGGTCGAAGCGTTTGATGGAACGAACGAGACCGTAAAACGCGGCGGAGCGCTGGCCCGAAAAGATGCCGTCGTGATCAAGGTTGCAAAGCCCGATCAGGACATGCGCTTCGACGTTCCGGTGATTGGATTGGAAACTTTGCACACGGCGGTCGCGGCCGGCGTGCGCGTCATCGCGATCGAAGCGGGTCGCACCCTGCTCCTCGAGAAAGACTCTCTCCTCGACGCCGCCGCGCGTGCCAACGTTTCGATCGTGGCGCGCTGATTTCACGGCGATCAAATTCGCGTTGCAAATCGAGAGCACGCACTCGAAAATCGCGGATCGATCGCGGGGTCGCGGGGTCTTAGCTCAGTTGGTAGAGCGCCTCAATGGCATTGAGGAGGTCAGGGGTTCGAACCCCCTAGGCTCCATTTCCCTGCTCACGGACGGCGCCCCAGCGGCACACCTGATCATCGCGAGCGTTCCGCCCGTTGCCAGACCCTTGGATTTTAGACCGGTTGGCACGGAAATAATTCTCGTTCCATAGATCGGAAAAGGGTCGTGCCATCGCGTCTTAAAAATTGGTCCTGAGAAATAAGTTCTTGTTCAGCCTGGGACAATCTGGTATTCGGGAGACGAGTTGACAGAAAATATGATGCTCGGTACGCAATCTGTTATTGACCTTGCGACGCATTTATTAGAAATATGGTAATCATAGCAACTTCAAACGGGCTGGGCCGTACGGAAATAAACGTAATCAAGGGGTAAAGCGAAATGATTCATCTTAATTGGGCAAGATTGGCAATTGCCGCCGCCAGCATCGCTGCGGCGGGGCTCTCGCAAGCCACTGTAGTTGACCTCACGGGGAGCAACGACTCCGGCACCATCGCCGGAGCACAATTTGTTTTTACAGATCAGCAGCCGACCGGAACCGGCGTGATCGACCCGTTCCTCCGGCTGCAGGCAACGCCAAACGAAGAAGGCTACAACACCTCGCTCGCGACGCCGGCTGCTCCTTTCGATGACAAAGCGGGTGTTTGGACGCACGACGTGCGCTATTCGGATCTACAGCAGAGCACGGTGAGCATCGGTGGCACTCAGTATTTTAAGTTGTTGCTCGATATCAACGAGCCTGCTGGCTCCAAGTCGTTGATTTCGCTGGATTCGCTGCAAATCTACACGTCGGCCACGGCAGCACCTCTGGTGACGGACGTGAGCAATCTCAATTCGCTCGGAACGCTGCGCTACAACATCGACGCAGGGGGAGACAGTTACGTTTTGCTCGATGCCGCGCGCAATCACGGGAGTGGTTCCGGTGATATGTATGCGTATATCCCGGTTTCGAATTTCGCCGGTACGTTGGCGGATGACTACGTCTATCTTTATTCCAGGTTTGGCGATCAGCAGACTGCAGACGCCACTTCGGAAGGCGGATTTGAGGAGTGGGCGATTGTGCGAAACGTGACGCCGGTTCCGGAAATGAGTGCGCTCTTTCCGATCGTCGGTCTCTTGGTTGCGATCGCGAGCACAAATATTCTTCGCCGTCGCAAGATGGCAAAGGTGTTAGGGTAGAGGTTAGGTGCAGAGTTAGTTTGCTTTCAGTTTCATCATTGTTTGGCGGAGGCGACAGAGGTTCTGTCGCCTTCGTTTTTTTTAGAATCGACCCCGCGAAGTTTGGTCGGCGCTTCCCTCAAGATTTTGGCCGCGCGCAGGGGCGCACTCGATAGGTCAAGAAGCATTCGCTTCCCGCAGTGCGCATGCCGGTGAGCGAGCAGCGGATCCCAGAGGGCAGGAACTCCTGCGCCAGGCCGGAAAGAGTGGGGGCGTTTTTTCCACCGAAGAGATACGGAGCAATCGTAAGATTCAGTTGATCGACGCAGCCGGCTTCGAGCAACGAACGAAAAAGCGTGGCGCCTCCCTCGCAGGCCACGCGCTTGACGTTGTAATCAACTCGCAATTGTCGCAGCATCCAAGCCAAGTCGACCGATGGCGTATCGCTCAGATGCAGCGTTGCTTTTTCACGAAGCGATTTCCGAAAGCGGGGCGGCATCCGTGTGGTGGAAAATATGACGATCGGGGAAATGCCGGTTCGAAAAATATTGAGATCCCCGTCGATCCGGCCTGCGTTCGACACGATCACTCGAAGGGGATACTCACTTTGGCCGCGTGCCAACCGTTCCGCGCTCATCGCCTCACCGGGCAAACCGAGGCGCACATTGTCCTTCTGCAATGTGCGATGACCGATCAGGACTGCGTCCGCCAGAGAACGCTGCTGAAAGAGGTGCTGCTTATCTTCCCGGGAGGTAAAATCGATCGGAGAAAATCGGCGCGTCGTGATTTTCCCATCCACCGTCATGGCAAAAGTCGCCGCCACGAATGGCCGGCGAATGTGGGAGCGGCCCTGGCCCCGCGACAGTCGGAGCGAGGCCCCTCCCTCGCTCTTACTTATCCGCGCTGATCTCATGTTCGACGACAGCGGCTTCCTCTCGCATTTCGCGAAGCTTCACGTGTCGCGTGGCGCCACTGGGTCGATACAGTAAATAAACCAGACCGCCGGGCAGACAGCAGAGAAGGATAATGGCGAAACTCGTCAGGCCGATGAGCCGCGCATCCGCCGGCGGAACGCCGCAGAGATTGAACAACATCACCTGGAGAACGAATTCGCGCGTTCCAACTCCCGCGAAACTGATTGGGAGCGAGGAAATCGTGCGTTCGATCGGCATGATCGAAAAAAAATCGATCAGCCCCACGCGTGAGCTTTCTTTGAACGCATGTGCCACGCACAGGAAGGTGGTAAACGTGCCGAGATGCGCCACGAGCGAGGCGGCGAAAGCTGCGACGGTCGCGCGCCAATGATGCGCATACAGGTGGTAAGCAGCGGAGACTTCAATCAGCTTTTCACGTCCGGGAAACCGCTTCGGCAGGGCATGAAGCAAGTTGAACCCGCTCACCACGAAGGTCGTCACGACGAAAAGAACCGAGCTGGCGAAAACGGCCAGAACAATCCAGACGTAGAAGCGCGGATCGTGCAGCGGGTTGTTGTCGAGCCGCGTGCCGGTCTCGCGGGTCAGCCAGGTGTAACGCAAGAAAATTAAAGTGCCGGTAATGACGATGAGCGCGATCAAGCCGATCATCCGATCGAACAGAACCGCGAGGAGCGCGCCCGGTTTCTTGTCGGGAGTCTCCTTCCACAGCAGAAAAGTTTTGACGATGTCACCCCCCGTCCCGCCCGGAAGGAATTGGTTATAAAACATTCCAATCAGGAAAAGGCCTGCGACGCGCGGCGTGCCCAGCTTAATTCCTTGAACCTTCAGAAGAATGTTCCAACGGAGAACGGCGGCAATTTCGACGATGACGTAGGCGAGGATCCCGCCGAGCACCCAATGGAAATCGGCGGCGCGGAGCGCGAACACCATCGCGGCGCGCG
>JACCXL010000033.1 GCA_013697015.1 Chthoniobacterales bacterium
AGGGCATGCGTCTAGCAGCCGCCATGCCACCCACTATCCGGGCTCACGCGACCACACTTGTTCCAACTGCACCGGGCTTCCTCTTCGGCTTCAACAGGTAATCACTCAAAACCTCCCCCACTTACCATCTACTTGAGGCGTCCGGTGTGAAGTGCGACGCTCTACGATACTTTCTAGGGGTTTGGCGCTTCGCTAAGATTCTGGCCGAGCATCAATGACATCATGTTTGACGTTTGATTTCGGATTTATCAGTGATATCCGCGTAATCCGCGGTTAACCGTGCCTAGGGCTTCAGACCAACCGACGCCAATCCGCGCGATACTTTATAACGCCGCGACTGACGGAGACTATCCGATACGACACCGGTTTGATCGAATTGGTCTCGGAACGTGGTCGTTCGAAGGAAAACGTAAAATATACCAGCAGTACGTGGTCGTTGAGGTGACCGGCAAATGGCACGTTCACACATATTCGGAGCCGGTCTGGTAGATTTTAGATGCCAAGCAAATTCATTCTCATCGGCAGCTCCGAAAATTTTGATTTGTTCGCTTCCCGCTCTCTCACCCTCGCCCCTCGGGTTCTGTGATCTATGTCGCGGCGTCCCCCGTTCGCTCCATTCGCGAGAAAACGACCTCTGCACGGGCCGCCAAGTACCAGTCTCTTTTCCTGTTTTCATGGTTTCCTGATTCAATAGATTCTTGGTGAGTGGCGAAGTTTGTCCTCATTGGTAGTGGTCTTGCCGGCGGACTACTCGGTGCGTACTTGGGTCGGCGCGGGTACGATGTCGATCTTTACGAGAGACGCGCCGACCCGCGCGCGGGCAACTTCGTCGGCGGGCGGTCGATTAATCTTGCGCTCTCGACACGGGGAATTCACGCGCTCCAGCAGCTCGGCATCGCCGACGAAGTTTTGCGACACGCCATCCCGATGCGCGGCCGCATGATCCACGGCAAATCCGGCGATCTGCATTTCGCCCCATATGACCGCGACCCGAACAAATATATCAACTCGATCGGTCGCGCGTCGCTCAACACCGCCGTAATCGAGGCGGCGCAGCGTTATCCGAACGTGCGAGTAAAGTTCAATCATAATTGCACCGATGTCGATCTGGATGCGCCCGTCGCGCACCTGCTCAACACCGAAACGAATCAGATGATCGAAGCGCGCGGCGATGCGGTGATCGGCGTCGATGGCGCTTTCTCCGCGGTGCGCCAATCAATGCAGCGGCAGCTCGACCGTTTCGAGTACGACGAGAGTTATCTCGCCCACGGCTACAAAGAACTCACCATCCCGCCCGCGCCGGATGGTGGGTGGCGGATGGAAAAGGAGGCGCTGCACATTTGGCCGCGCAAAAGTTTCATGATGATTGCGCTGCCGAACCCCGACGGCTCGTTCACCTGCACGCTATTTTGGGAGTTCAAGGGTCCGCGTAGTTTTGAATCAACCCAGACCGGCGACGATGTCCGCCGATTCTTCGACAAAGAATTCCCCGACGCCGTGCCGCTCATGCCGACGCTGCTCGAAGATTTCCGGGAAAACCCGACCGGCTCACTCGTGACCATCCGCTGCGCGCCGTGGCATTATAAGGACAAAGTCGCGCTGGTCGGCGACGCCGCCCACGCGGTCGTGCCGTTCTACGGCCAGGGAATGAACGCGGCCTTCGAAGATTGCGTCGTGCTCGACGCATGCCTGGCGGAATTCCCTAACGACCGCGAGCGTGCCTTCGCGGAATATTTTTCCCGGCGGAAAGAAAACGCCGACGCGCTCGCCGCCCTCGCCGTCGAAAACTTCATCGAGATGCGCGACAAGACGGCATCGAAACGATTTCGCGCGAAGAAGAAACTCGATCACCTGCTCGAAGGCTTGCTGCCCGGCATCTACCTGCCGCTCTACACAATGGTGTCCTTCACGCGCATCCCCTACGCCGAAGCGGCCCGTCGCGCCGGTCGTCAGGACCGCGTCGTCTACGCGAGCCTTGTCGCACTGATAATGTTGATCGTCGCGATGTTGATCGTGCTGTTGCGTTGACGCGCCCCCGGCTGCGTGGAGCATTCGATATGCCCCCGCTGACTTACGCAAACTATCTCGATCTCGAGAAGCTACTCACGTTGCAGAACCCGCGCTCCGCCCCGGCCGAGCACGACGAGATGTTGTTCATCATCATCCATCAGACCTACGAGCTCTGGTTCAAGCAGCTGCTGCATGAGTTCGAGAAAATAAAGAGTGACTTCTCCGCCGGCAATCTCTTTGGCGCAATTCATTCCTTCAAACGCGCCCGGACGATCATGAAGACGCTCGTCGGGCAGATCGACATTCTTGAGACGATGACGCCTTCCTCGTTTTCGAGCTTCCGCGACCGGCTCGATACCGCCTCGGGATTTCAATCGATCCAGTTTCGCGAGTTGGAGTTCCTGCTCGGATACAAGCGCGCCTCCACACTGACCTACGTTAAGCCGGAGATGCCAGGCTATGAACGACTGCAACAGCGGTTAAACGAGCGGACGGTGGTCGATCACTTTTACGATTTCCTCGGCACGCGGGGCGCGCAGATTCCCGCGGATCTGAAGAATCGCGAGATCTCCCGACCGAATGAGCCCGACGAGCGCGTGCAGGCCGAAATCTTGCGGCTCTACAAGAACGCACCCGAAGTCTCGATCCTTTTCGAATTGATGACCGATTTCGATGAGGGATTGCAGGAGTGGCGCTATCGGCACATCAAACTGGTCGAGCGGACGATTGGCGCGAAGCATGGCACGGGCGGCTCGCCCGGGGTGCCGTTTCTGAAGGAATCACTGTTCAAGCCGATCTTCCCCGATCTGTGGGCGATCCGGCACGAGATGTGAGAAAGTTTTTCCACAGATTTAAGAACCCCGATTCCCTCGCAGATTTTCAGGAGGCAACCCACTTGGGATTTTCGCTGTTTTCCTCGGCGCGCATTTTTGTGCTCACGTCTGCGGACCCCTTCACGAGCTGGCTCCGCCACCAACCCTGCCTAAGCCGAGAAACTCGCGGGCGGTTCCGGAGAATAGCCGTGTCTTATCTTGCGGAGAGAGTTCTTTCATCGATTCGATGAGCTCGCCTGGGTTCGCTTCGCCGAGCGGGAACGGATAGTCGGACCCGAGCGCGACGCGCCGTGCGCCGAAGAGCTTGAGCAGCATCTTCAGGGCGTCGGGATCGTGCACGAGTGAGTCGACGTAGAACCGCGCAGGTGTCACGCCGCCGCCATCGTCGGGCCGGGCTAGATAACTTCTTGGGTTCGTCTGGTTGTCGATCGCGACCAAGTCCGGCCGCACGTGGAAGGCATGCTCGATACGGCCAATCGTGAACGGGAACGCTCCGCCGCCGTGCGCGAACGCAACGCGCAGCTTCGGGAAACGTTCGAAGACGCCGCCAAAGATCATGCAGCAGATCGCGAGACAGGTTTCCGCCGGCATGCCGACGAGCCACGGCAGCCAGTATTTCGGCATCCGCTTTTTGCCGAGCATGTCCCACGGATGAACGAAGATTGCAGCCTCGAGCTGCTCCGCCGCACTCCAGACGACGTCGAGTGCAGTATCGTCGAGGTTGCGGCAATCGGACCCGTGACAATACTGGTTCGCATCGACATGCGTTCCGATCTGCGCTCCACGCAGACCCAGTTCGCGGACGCATCGTTCCAGCTCGCGCGCGGCCAGATCCGGATCTTGCAGAGGGATCGTCGCCAGGCCCGCGAATCTCGTCGGATGCTTGCGCACGACTTCGGCAATGTGATCATTTAACCGGCGAGAAAGATCGAGCGCGTCGGCCGGCTTCGCCCAATAGCTGAACATCACCGGCACGGTCGAGAGCACCTGCATCGTGACGCCCGCGTGGTCGCACTCCTCGATACGCCGCTTGGGATCCCAGGCGTTGTCGGTGATCTCGCGAAAGAAGCGCTCGCCGATCATCATCCGCGCGCAGCACGGCTTGTAGTGATCGAGCCTGACGAACCCGCCGTAGCCGTATTTCGCGTCGAGGTCGGGCCAGTCGCGCGGGAGGATGTGCGTGTGCAGGTCGATCTTCATGCGCGTCGATTAGCCCGCCCAGAATGATCTGCTTCCACAGATTTAAGAACCCAAATCCCTCACAGATTTCCCGAAGGAGCAGTCGGCTCGTTTAGAGCGCCGACTGTTCTTATCTCTTAATCTGTGTACATCTGCGTAATCTGTGGATCTCTTAGAATGGCTGCACCGGCTCCGGCTTCGTGACCTTCTTGCCGCAATTTTTGCAGGTTCGGCGGGCGTCGTCGTTCCAGAAGTCGAGCATCGCCTGGCTGAACGCCTGCACGATGTCCGCGCAATCGAAGTGAATGTCTTCCACCAGCGCCTCGCAGTTATCGCAGTAGAAAATGACGTGCTCGGTTTCTCCGAGTGGGCGGCGGCGTTCGACCACCATGCCGAGCGTGTCCGGCGGCCGCACCGGCGCGTGCGGGACGTTCGGCGGGATGAAGAATGTCTCGCCCTCGCGCACGAGGTGATCGACGATCCGATCGCCTTCGCGGATACGCACTTTAATGTCGCCCTTGAGCTGATAGAAAAATTCTTCCGAGTCGACCTGATGAAAATCGTTCCGCGCGTTAGGGCCTTTGACCACCATGACAAAAAAATCGCGCCCGTCGTAGACGTAGCGGTTGCTCACCGGCGGCTTGAAGAGGTGGCGGTTCTCTTCGATCCAATTGTTTAGATTGAGCGGCGGTTGCACGGCGGGCGTCGCGCGGCTCTCCGACTGTGCCGGTGGGCGTTCAGCTAGATTAGCGATGAACGAGCGTATTTTCTTTCGAGCGTAGCGTCAAACGTCGATCCTCTCGATGGCCCCGTGCGAAGACTACCGAAGGCCGCCCGACGAAGCCCGAGGTAGCGCTGCTGGCTTTACCGACGAGAAGGCGAACCGATAAGCTTCACCGTATGGATCCTACCGACTTGGCTCAACTCACTTACGATCGCACCGAGATTGCCGACACCTTTTATCGTTATGCTCTCGGTCTCGACCACGGGGATGCGAATTCGCTGGCCTCGGCCTTCACTGCAGATTGCGTGTTCGATTTCACGCCGGCGGGCGCGAAGCTTGGGATTGATTTTCCAGTGGTGAGCGGACGCGGCAAGGGTTCATACGGCGGTAAAGTTGGGCCGATGACGAGCAGCGATATCGACCGGCGCCTGGCAGACCGTAGCGGGTCTCGCTCCTGTTTAGGAGACGGATTCCGTTGTTCGTTGCTTTCTTTGCGTCGCATGCAAATGCTCTAAAAACGATGCCAGGGTGGCGAAATTGGCAGACGCGCCAGACTTAGGATCTGGTGTCGCAAGACGTGCAGGTTCGAGTCCTGTCCCTGGCACTCCTAATTGTTTACTATGGGCTCGCTCGCTCCGTTGCCCTGGTCGAGATACGACGCGCCGCCGTAGGTGCTAATCTGGAGCCATTGCCGCCAGGTGCGATCAGAAAATTGCCGCGTCCCTTCGAGCCGGCGCGCCTCGACTGGAGCTGACGCGGATGGTCCGTCCACGAACGCTTCTCCCAGAACGCGACCACCCATTTTGTCGGGACGGTCGAGGCCGAGGAGGTTCACGATCGTCGGCGCTATGTCCACATTGCTAGAAGGGGCAGTATCGAGAAAGCCGCGCCGGAAATGGGGGCCGTTCGCGATGCAGATATTGTGCACATCGAAGCGGCTCAATGTGGCATGGCTGCCGTGGCCGGCGCCGCGCGCCGCGTCAGTCGTAATTGAGCCAGCAGTCCTGAAT
>JACCXL010000063.1 GCA_013697015.1 Chthoniobacterales bacterium
TTCAAGGTGGCGAGGAACGCTGGCCGCCGCCGCAACTGTCGCGTGAGGGTTTCGATCGCGCGCAAAGTCGGCGGGCTGATGTGGTGTTCCATGCCTTCGACGTCGTGATGAATAACCTGCTCGTCCAAACCGAGCAAAATGAGAAAGTCGGTCAACAGTTGGTGCCGCCGGGTGATGTTGCGCGCGAGCGTCTCGCCCGCAGTGGTCAGAACCAGTCCACGATACTTCTCGTATTTGAGCAATCCTTCCGCCGCAAGGCGCTGCACCATGTTGCTGACGCTGGCCTGGGAAATCTTCAGGCTCGTGGCGATATCCACGACGCGCGCATAGCCCTTCGAATTTATCAGTTCAAGGATGCGTTCGAGATAATCTTCGACCGCGGTGGAGCTGCGGGGGGCGGTAGTTTTGGCAGGCACGGGTTAGAGCGATATTAGAAGAGAGCCGGCATAGAGCCAATTAAAATTATTTGACGGTTGACAGATACTTAGGAATTAATAATTAAGTTAGTCATGCCTAATTCCGGGATCGAAGCGACCCACACGACCGCTGGGTGGAGAGGCGTGCCGGCGCTGCCCAGTCTTTCCGAGGTCCATCGCAGTCTGGTCGTCCCGCAGTCAGCCTCGTTCCTGCGCAAATTGATCGCCTTCGCCGGGCCGGGTTTTCTCGTCGCAGTGGGATACATGGACCCGGGCAATTGGGCGACCGATCTGGCCGGCGGCTCCAAGTACAACTACGCGCTCCTCAGCGTCATCATGATTTCGAATTTGATGGCGATCCTGCTCCAGGCGCTCTCGCTGAAACTCGGGATCGCCACCGGGCGCGATCTCGCGCAGGCCTGCCGCGATCATTACAGCCGGCCGGTTTCCTTCGCGCTCTGGATGATTTGTGAGCTGGCGATCTCCGCCTGTGATCTGGCGGAAATCATCGGCTCGGCCATCGCGCTCAATCTGTTGTTTGGAATTCCGTTGCTCGTCGGCGTCTGCATCACTGCGCTCGATGTCCTGGTAGTTCTGTTTCTGCAAAACAAAGGCTTCCGCTATATCGAAGCGCTGGTCATGACGCTCATCGCCGTGGTCGGCGGCTGCTTCGCCTGGGAGATCATCGTCTCGCGACCGGACCTGTTCGGGATCGGGCAAGGATTCATACCAGCGGCGAAAATCGTGAGCGATCCGGGCATGCTTTACATCGCGATCGGCATCCTCGGCGCGACCGTAATGCCGCATAATCTGTACCTCCATTCCTCGATCGTACAGACGCGCCGCTACGAGCTAACCAGCGCCGGCAAGCGCGAGGCCATTAAGTTCGCGACGATCGATTCGACGGTCGCGCTCATGTTTGCACTCTTCATCAACGCCGCCATCCTGATCGTGGCAGCGGCGACTTTTTACACGCGCGGGCGCAACGACGTCGCGGAAATTCAAGACGCCTACAAACTGCTCTCGCCGCTCCTGGGCGTAACCGGCGCGAGCACTCTCTTCGCCCTCGCGCTCCTGGCTTCGGGACAAAACTCCACCCTCACCGGGACCCTGGCCGGTCAGATCGTGATGGAAGGCTTTCTGAACCTGCGCCTCCGCCCGTGGCTCCGCCGGCTGATCACGCGCGGCATCGCGATCGTGCCGGCGATCATTGTCACGGTCATCTCGGGCGAGAAGGGGACCACCAACCTGCTTGTGCTAAGCCAGGTGGTGCTGAGCTTGCAACTGAGCTTCGCCGTTTTCCCGCTGGTGATGTTCACCAGTAACAAATTGAAGATGGGTGAGTTTGTGAATGGACGCACGGTGAAATACCTTGCCTGGTCCGTAGCCATCATTATTGCGCTGCTGAATGCCTGGCTCCTCGTGCAGACATTCCGCGGCTGGTTCAACGTTTAAGTTTCGCATGTACAAAACGATCCTGGTGCCGGTCGAAAATCGCGAAAGCGACCAAACGATCTTGAAACATATCCGGTCGCTCGCGAAAATAACCGGCGCGAAATTGATGCTCGTCCATGTGGCCGACGGCTGGGCCGCGTGGAATTTCGAGACCTTCAAGCTGCAGGAGAGCGAGGAGATGCGCCTGGATCGCGAATATCTCGCGACGCTGCAGGAACAGTTGCGCAGCGAAGGCTACGAGACGAGCGCGATGCTCGCGCTGGGCGATCCGGCGACCGAGATCATTAAGCTGGCGAGCGCCGAGCCGGTGGATTTAATCGCGATGACGACGCACGGCCACCGCTTGATCGGAGATCTCCTTCGCGGGAGCACGGCCGATAAAGTGCGACACGAAGTGAACGTGCCGGTCCTGTTGCTGAAAGTGCAGAATTGATTCCGGCGCGCGCAGGTTCGAGTATTCGACGCGCGCTCGCCGCTGGGTTCTTCTTCGCCGCATCGGGCGGCGCCCAGACACTGGTGCCCGGCGAGATGTCATCGACGAAGCGCGACTTTAACCTCTTTTACCCGACACCAACGGCGCTGCTGCGCGAGCTGACCACCGACCGACCGGACAAGACCGAGAGTCCATATACGGTGGACGCGGGCCATTACCAGATCGAGCTGGATTTGCTCAATTACGGTTACGCCCGGCAAAAAATTGGAGGGACTGAACACACCACGGAGAATTTCGCGATCGCGCCAATCAACTTCAAAGTGGGGTTGCTCAACAACGTGGACCTACAGGTGATCGCCGAGATGTACAACCTGCAGCGAACCAGTGATCGTGCTGCCCACACGCGCGAAAGCATCTCAGGATTCGGCGACGTCACCATTCGCTTGAAAACGAACTTTTGGGGCAACGACCGCGGCAAGACGGCCTTCGGGGTGATGCCGTTCGTGAAAATCCCGACCAACCAGCACGGCTTGGGAAATCGCGCGGTCGAAGGCGGGATCATCTTCCCGCTCGCGCTCAAGTTGCCGCGCGACTTCGATTTCGGCGCGATGACTGAGGTGGACTATTTGCGCAACGAAAAGAGCTCGGGTTATCACGAGGAATTCATCAACTCGATCACGATCAGTCACTCCATCGTTGGAAGGCTTTCGGGTTACGTCGAGTTCTTCAGCAGCGCGAGCGCGGAGCGAGATGCAGACTGGATCGGCACGTTCGACTTCGGGTTTACGTACGGCGTCACATCCAATGTGCAGCTGGATGCAGGCCTGAACGTTGGGTTGACGCAGGGCGCGGACGACCTGAATCCGTTCGTTGGCCTATCGGTGAGATACTGAGCTGGCAAGGCTCGACCGCCGGGCCTAGAAAGGGACGGAATGAAGGCGCTGCTCCTCACAAACGAATTCCCGCCGCACGTTTACGGCGGCGCCGGCGTGCACGTCGATTACTTGTCGCGGCAGCTCGCGAAAATGATGCCGATCGAAGTCCGTTGTTTTGGCGAGCAGAATTTCACGAGCGGAAATCTCCGCGTCCGTGGTTTCAAGTTGGACACGTCGGGATTCGATTGCCCGAATTCGTTGCAATCCGTCTTTGGCGCGGTCAAGCATTGCATCGATTTCAACAGCGCGGGCATCGATGCCGACATCGTGCATTGCCACACTTGGTACACCCACTTCGGCGGAATTCTCGCGAAACTGAACTACGGCCGGCCGCTCGTGATTACGGTTCATTCGCTCGAGCCGTTGCGACCGTGGAAGCGGGAGCAACTCGGCGACGGATATGAGTTCACCGTCTGGCTGGAGAAAACGGCGCTCGAGATGGCCGATGCGGTGATCGCGGTTTCGGCCGACACAAAGCGCGACCTCGAGAGGCTGTTCAGGGTGCGGTCGGAGCGGCTCCACGTCATTCACAACGGGATCGATCTGGAAGAGTATCGGAAAGTAAAATCCACTTCAGCACTCACCCGTTTCCGGGTCGACCCGGCGAAACCATACGTCTTGTTCGTGGGCCGAATCACGCGCCAGAAAGGCATCGTGCATCTGGTTCGTGCGATCGAGTTCATGGATCCCGGCTTCCAAATCGTGCTCTGCGCGGGCTCTCCTGACACTCCCGCGATCGCGGAAGAAATGAAGCAGGCAGTGGCGGCGGCGAAAGCGAAACGGGACGGAGTTATCTGGATAAGAGATATGGTCCAAAAACAGGCCGCTGTTGAACTCTATTCTCACGCAAGCGTTTTTTGCTGTCCGTCGATTTATGAGCCGTTCGGAATCATAAACCTCGAGGCGATGGCGTGCG
>JACCXL010000251.1 GCA_013697015.1 Chthoniobacterales bacterium
CGCACCGGGGTAGACTCGGATTGGCGCCTTGTCCGACCCGAATCTCGTGGCAATCGTGTTCGCGACCACCGTCGTGCGCGCGAGTGGCGCATTGCCGTACGTCGTGCTAATCCCGAGGATGTGCAGCTCCGGGGAATGTAGTGCCAGCAAAAGCGCGTAACCGTCGTCGACTTCACGAAAGGGCGAACCGAGGGCAGGATCGGTATCGATCCAGACGTTCTCCGCTTTCAGCAGCTGACCGCCGAAAGCAAGAGCAAGACAGAGCAGCCAGATTTTCGAGTACATGAGAAAAACGGGGCGCTCCGGAGCGCGGCTTCAGTACTCCCCGCCCGCCCCCACTTGCCAAGCAAATCCGGCACCCCTCATAATCCCATCCGCCGTTGATCCGGCAGCGCAGCACTTGCGTGCCGCAGCGGCAAAAAATACCGTGAGCGGGCGCGTGCAGGTCACAACACGCTCAGTGTCGTAGCTCTACGATCAGCGGCCACGCTAAGGGCCGTATGGCTCCCAGAAGTCGTCGTCGGCGACTTCTTGCAGGTCGTAATAAGTCATTGCCGGAACCGTCGGTGCTTCGTCGACCGTTTGCGGGCCGAATTCCTCGCCAAGAACGTCTTCGCCGGTTTCATACAGCGTGCTGCCCTTTTTCACGTAGTTCGTCCAATCGGCGACGGCCACTGGGTCGCCTGTTTTCTTCCCGTTCTCGATCGCGTATTGACTGACCGCTGCGTCGATGATTCGCAGGTCTTCCAGTACCTCCGCGGCCTGCGACCTTTTGCGCGCCCGCAAAAACCCAGGCGTCGCGATCGCCGCTAACAACGCGATAATCGCCACCACGACCATGATCTCAATGAGCGTGAATGCACGGGATTCCTTACGAAGGGGAGGGCGGCATTGCGTAGGTCCAGTTTTCTCCGGCTTAAACACGCGACATTAAGAGCAATTCCGATGCTCGCCGTGTCGCTAACGGCATCGCCCGGTTCCGGCTCCGACACAGTGTGTGGCGCTATTTTCGCGCGGGAGACCCCGATGCAACAATTTCAAGGAGACGTGAGACCGAGATAATTCCGTGGCGAACATCCCTTCCGGCTACCCCAATAACCGACCCTTTCTCGCACCGGCGGGATTCGATGTTGGCGGAGTTGTGAATGTCACCGGCAGCGAAGCGGCCAACTGGAAAGGCTGCCACCGAGCACCAGAACGGTTCGGTTTGGTCGGGCATTTGAACCCAGCTCTGCATTCCAAACGTGTCTGCCGTTGGTTTAGAGCAGCTTCTTTCAAGTGGACCAAGCACATGCGCGAATCGCGGCCATCGTAAAGCGGCGTACGCGTGCCGTGGATTCGCCCCCGTCCCGCGCTAACGAGCTTAGCGGGTCGGAATAGGCCCCGACAGATGTCCAGCCTTCGCGATCTTGTTTACCGTCGAACGTGCGGGCCAAACTCCAAGTCTCGCCCGTCACGGTGTCTATTAGCGAGACTGCGATCTGCTTCGATCCCGACCGCGTCAAGGCACGCATCCGCGCCGCAACCATCGGTCATCTCACAGCAGCCAGACTTTCGAGTGCATGAGAAAAAACGGATCGGTTCGGAGCGCGGCTTCACTACTCCCCGCCCGCTCCCACTTGCCAAGCAAATCCGGCACGCTCATAATCCATCCTTCGACTGAAGCGGCGCGGTTAGCTCAGTGGTAGAGCACTACCTTGACACGGTAGCAGCCTTACACGTTTTCTAGAGGGAAAATGTGTGAGTGTAGTAAACGGACTGTAGTAAATGGCTTTTTCCAGCGATCCGTTTTTTGCGGATTTTTCCACGGCTGGAATTCCGACCGTTTGAGGGTTCGTGTATGGCGAAGATCGAAAGCCACGATTTCCGAGCCGAAGAAATCGGGGCAGTGATCTTGTGATTTTCAATCCAGGCAATCCGAAGGTCGGCAACATCGTTGCTTTTGAATCAGACGACGGCGCGTTGCAGGTGCGCCAATTCACGGCTGACGATGCGCCTGGGTCGCGGGAATCGCGGTCGGACTCGCGCGGCTGCTCTGAAGCCGCCATGACTAAAGGCACAACGTCTGCTCTGCCATAGAGCGGGTGAAACGGAAGAAAAAAAGTCACTGTCCGCAGCCGACATTGAGAAGCACAAGGCAGCCGTCATTAAGTTTCACGAGGAAGCGATGGAAGCGCCAGGCGTGGAAATAACGCGAGATATTCTCAAAGCCGGTGGCGAGGAGCTTTCGCCCAAAGAGGAAAGCCGCCTGCTCTGCCAAGCGGTCGGACTGCCGCCGATGAGTGAACGCGAGGAACAGGTTTTCGACCGCATCGAATTTCTCAAAACGCAGCCGCAATCCGCCGAGCGTGACACCGAGTTGGAGCAGCTAAACGCGGAATGGAATTCGTGGCTTGATCGGTAACTGCAGCACGCTGCAAAGTTCACGCGCCGCGCGTCGCTTGTTCCAATTCGAGAAACGCCGTCAACAGTTCGTCAGAGCGCACAACGTATCGCCAGCGCACGTCCGCGCGGTGCGCGCTCTCTCTGCCTTCTCATCTAATCTAATTAGACCTGACTCGGGCAAAATTGAGGTCTAGGCATTCACATTCCGCCAAAAGCGATTGAATATAGAGGTCAAACAAATAGTCGATACTCGTATGAAACGAGTAATTTTAAGCTTGGCTTGTGCCCTCGGTCTCTTCGGCGTTTCAAACGCCTTGGCCCACGACTACGAAGATGGCGTGACAGAGGTTGATCACGGCTATTATGGGGACGTCGTTCACTTCGACCATCACCACTATTACTACGACGAATGCGGCAACCCCTACGTAGTGCATCATGATCATCACTACGTTGTTCCAAATGAGGACTACGGATACCCGCAGTCGTACTACCAGCAGCCGTACTATCGGCAGGGTATGATGACGGCGGTTACCGTCAGGTATTCCGGGGAGCGCATCGGCGCCACTGCGCTGCCCTTCGCGTTTTCTTCGGCGGCTGATTGATCGCGGCAAAAT
>JACCXL010000097.1 GCA_013697015.1 Chthoniobacterales bacterium
CCCCGCCATCTTCGCGGCTGGTTCGCTTGCCTACTGGGCCAGTCTCATCCTGCGTTTCGCACGCCTTGTGCTGGTCGTTCCCATCGTTGAGGAAATTTTCTGGCGAGGATTCCTTCTGCGCTATTTGATTCGCGAGGATTTCTCGAGGGTGCCGTTCGGAACTTTTTCGTGGTTATCGTTCATCGTGGTGACGGTCGCCTTCGCCCTCGGGCATGCGATGGCAGATTGGCCGGCCGCGCTGATTACCGGAGGGCTTTACAACCTCGTTGCTTATCGCACCAAAAGTCTGCTGTCGTGCGCCCTGACGCACGGAATTACGAACTTGCTCCTCGGCCTCTGGATCATGCAGACGGGGCAATGGGGATTTTGGTGAGCACACCGCCAAAATGGCACTCCAAATGCTCTCAAAACCGGGGTGCACAACACGTTTTTGCAAAAGGTGATCGTCTGCATGATCGCCGGGTTCCTCGCGGCCTGCCTGGTAGAATGGGGTAAAGTTTTTGTGCAAGGTGCGGATGACGCGCTGAACAAAGGCTACAAGCACACTTCGGGCGACGCGTTCGTGCGAAAGCCGTAAGCCTCGGCGGAAAGCGATTGCCCGGGCTCGGGGAGCACATACGCTGCCTGAGCTCGAATGAAGATCGGCTTTGCCCAGCTCAATCCCACGGTCGGCGATCTGAGCGGGAACTTCGAGAAGATCGCGGCCGCGTATCGCCGTCTCTCAACCGCGGGCGCTGACCTTGTCCTCACGCCGGAACTTTCGGTCAGCGGCTACCCGCCGCAGGATCTGGTTTTTAAATCTCGGTTCGTACCCCAGAATCTCGAGATGGTCGAGCGACTGCAAGGCGTGGTCGAGCGCGCGGCGTTGCTCGTCGGATTCGTGGATCGAAACGAAGGCCGCGGCAAACCTTTCCATAATGCAGCGGCCCTGTTGCAGAGCGGTACGCCGATGCAAAAAACTCATAAGTCGCTTCTCCCGACCTACGACGTTTTCGATGAAGACCGTTACTTCGAGCCGGCCCGCGGCGTCGCGCCGCTGAGCTTCCGCGGGCACAAAATCGGCGTCACGATTTGCGAAGACATCTGGACGGAGCACTACCTGCCCAGACCGCTCTACGACATCGAGCCGGTTCGATCACTTGTGGAGCAGGGTGCCGAGTTCATTGTCAACCTGAGCGCCTCTCCCTTCAATCTGCGCAAGCCCGCGATTCGTCGTGAAATGGTGGCGGCACTGGCGCGCGCACACCGGCGCTCCATCTGCTATTGCAACGCGGTCGGCGGAAACGACGAGCTCGTCTTTGATGGAAACTCGATCGCGATGAATCCCGACGGTGTCTTGATTGCGCAGCTCCCAGCCTTCCGGGAATCCGACACTGTGATCGAAATCGAATCCGCACCGGCCATCGTTCTCCCGCCGGAGGACGAACCGGCGGACCTGTGTGGCGCGCTCGCGCTGGGCGTTCGGGATTATCTGGGCAAGTGCAACTTCAAATCTGCGGTCCTTGGGCTGAGCGGTGGGATCGATTCGGCAGTCGTCGCCGTGATCGCGGTCGAAGCGCTGGGATCCCGCAACGTTGTGGGCGTTTCCATGCCCAGTCCATACTCATCACGAGGCAGCATCGCAGACGCGCTCGCGCTGGCACAAAATCTCGAAATTCAATGCCTTGAGATTCCGATTGCATCCGCTTTCGCTGCGTTCAAGGAACAGTTCCGCGAGATTTTTTCCGGGCGACCGGAAGACGCGACGGAAGAAAACATGCAATCGCGACTCCGCGGGATGATCCTGATGTCGCTTTCGAACAAGTTCGGACATCTGCTCCTCACCACAGGCAACAAAAGCGAACTCGCCGTCGGTTACTGCACCATTTACGGGGACATGGCGGGTGGGCTCGCGGTCATCAGTGATGTCCCGAAAACGATGGTGTATCAGCTGGCGCGCTGGATAAATCGAAACGGCGTCATCATCCCGATCTCCACGATCGAGAAGCCGCCGAGTGCAGAGCTGAAACCCGATCAGATCGACCAGGACACTCTGCCTCCTTACGAAATCCTCGACGAGATTCTGCGGCTCTACGTCGAGGAGAACTTAAGCGCGCGTGACATCGTCGCCCACGGCTTCGACGAGAAGACGGTGCGATGGGTGCAGCGCCGCGTCGATCTGAACGAATACAAACGCGCCCAAGCCGCGCCCGGAATCAAGGTCACGAGCCGCGCGTTCGGCGTTGGGCGACGCATGCCGCTCGCTCAGAAATACATCGACTGACGGCGCGCAGCGCGGAGGCCCTGACGATCGTGCACCGCGTTGGAATCGAACCAACAACCCAGTGATTAAGAGTCACTTGCTCTGCCAATTGAGCTAGCGGTGCAAACGTTCGCCGTTCGTGTTGCCATTCTGCGCGTGAAGCGAGGAGCGGCAGCGAACGCGCCCGAAAGTTCCTCGGGAAGTGAGGATTCGCAATCGTAAAGTCCCGCGTGCCCGCAAATTTTCTTCGTATTTTTCGGCAGCACATCGCCCGAGATGTGATTCACCATCCGCTGCTCGCTGCGCTCAACATTGCGAGCATTGCGCTTGGCGTCGCAGTTTACTTCGCGATTCAGATTTCAAATCAAAGCGCGAACCGCGCATTTGCTGCCACGATCGATCTCGTGGCTGGAAAAGCGCAGCTGCAGATCTCCGCGCCGGCCGCGGATTTGCCGGAGGCAGTTTTTCCGACGATTCAACATGCCCGCGGCGTAGCGGCTGCGACTCCTATCGTACGAGGCATAGTTACGTTGCCAGATTTGCCGGGTGAATATCTGCAGCTACTCGGTGTCGATATTTTCACGAATCAGTCGTTCCGAACTTTTCAGCTCACGGATTTTAACGACCGCAGTTTCGACGTGGAGCAATGGTTGGCTGCTCCGAACGTAATCGCCGTCACGGATGAGTTTGCGCGCGCGCACGGATTGCATCGCGGTGCTGCGCTGCGCTGCGCCGTTAATGGCACAAACCAGTACCTCCACATCGGTTTCATCATGCGGCCGGAAGGGGCTGCCGCCCTGGATTCGCACTTTGCCGCGATTGATATCGGCTGGGCGCAGGAACTTTTCGGACTGCGTGGAGTGCTGGGCGAAATTCAGTTACAGCTCACTGATACTGACGCGCGGGCGCGAGATCGAACGGCGGCGGAATTACGAAAAATGATGCCGTCGACCGCGCTCATCGC
>JACCXL010000122.1 GCA_013697015.1 Chthoniobacterales bacterium
CGCACGCGAGTGCGGACAAACACTGATCGGATTCCTGCGTCCCCCCGCTTTCAACATCTACTCGCACATCGAGCGGGTGCGGTTGCAGGAAACGGCGAGATAAATTTCCGCCGGACGCTGCGCGAAATGCGTTACTTCAAGCCGTTGCCGGAGTTGATCCGAAGGCGACCGGCTCGCGTGCGCGCGCACGAATTTCCTCCACGGCCGCTTCAGCATCGGGAGAAGGGGCAATGCTGATGACGACGAATTTGCTGGTCGGCGTGTTGGAACGATCGGCCACGCTGTTAATCGAGACGAGAGCGTTGGCTTCCGGAAAATAAGTCGCCGTGCAGCCGCGCGGTATCCGGTAGGGCGCTACGAGAAAATGCCGCGCCAGCCGGACTTCGCCCTCGCCAAAATGACTCGTTAGGTCAACTAACTGTCCCTGCTGCAAGCCAGCTTCCGCGACATCTTCCGAATTCATGAAAATCACGCGACGGCCGTTGTAAATACCCCGGTAGCGATCGTCCAAGCCGTAAATGTGCGTGTTGAACTGATCGTGCGAACGAATCGTCATCATCACGTACTGACCCGGTTCCATCTCGTTACGCGGGATGGCGTGGATCGTGAACTTCGCTTTGCCGAGGTCGTTGTTAAATTTGCGGTAATCGCGCGCTTCATTCGGCAGATAGAAAACATCACGCACGATCCGTTCGTTGAAACGCTCGAAACCGGGGATGACCTGCTCGATGTGGTCGCGAATGCGGCCGTAATCCGCCACCAGACTTTCCCAATCGACCTTGCTGCGTTCGCCGAGAGTCGCTTCCGCCAGACCCGCGATGATGGCCGGTTCGCTGCGCAATTCCGCGCTGGCCGGTTCGAGCACGCCGCGCGACGGATTGATGATTCCCATCGAATCCTCGACCGTGACAAATTGCGCGCCGCCGGTCTGGCGATCGATCTCGGAGCGCCCAAGACAGGGCAGAATTAAGCCGATCTCCCCCGTGATGAGATGCGAGCGATTCAACTTGATCGCCACGTGGACGGTCATCCGGCATTTTGCGAGGGCCGTCGCCGTGAATTCCGTGTCGGGCGCAGCGAGCAGAAAATTGCCACCCATCGCGACGAAGGCACGAATGCGCCCGGCATGCATCTGTTTGATCGTTTCGACTGTGTCCGCGCCGTGTTCGCGGGGCGGTTGGAATTGAAATTCGCGTCCGAGCTTGTCGATGAAGCTGTCGTTCATGCGCTCCCAAATCCCCATCGTGCGATCGCCCTGCACGTTGGAATGCCCGCGCACCGGGCAGGGTCCGGCGCCGGAGCGACCGATGTGACCGCCGAGAAAGAGAAAGTTCATCACTTCCTGGATGGTGGCGACGGCGTTCTTGTGCTGCGTCAATCCCATCGCCCAGCAGCAGATGATGCGTTTCGATCTCATCGCGATCTCAGCCGCCGCCCGAATCTGGGCGCGGCTTAATCCGCTGCTGATCAGAATGTCGTCCCAGCTCGCCGCTCTTAGATCGGCGATAAATTCTTCAAATCCCGCGGTATGATCGCGCAGAAATTCATGGTCGAAAATCTGACCGGGATTCTTTTCTTCCTCAGCCAGCATTTCCTTCATCATGCCTTTGAGGAGTGCGACGTCGCCGTTGATTCGCACCGGCAACCAAAGATCGCTCAGCTCGGTACCCCGGCCCAGAAGGATGGCGGCGGCGCGCATCGGATTTTTGAAGTCCTGTGGATTTTTGAAACGGAAATTACCGACCTCCGGCAATGGATTGATCGAAACGATCGTCGCGCCGGCGTGGCCAGCGCGCGCCTGCTTGGCGCGCTGCAACGAGGTCAACATGCGCGGATGATTCGTGCCCGGATTTTGGCCGAGCAGGAAGATTGCATCAGCATGATCGAAATCCGCTAACGTTACGCAGCCTTTGCCGATGCCGATGCTTTCATTCATCGCCGCGCCACTTGATTCGTGGCACATGTTCGAACAGTCGGGCAGATTATTGGTGCCGAACTGCCGCACAAAGAGTTGATATAAAAACGCCGCTTCGTTGCTTGTGCGGCCACTGGTATAGAATGAGGCGGCGTGTGGCGTAGGAAGCGCGTTTAGCTCCCGAGCAATCAGGTCAAACGCTTCTGTCCACGGGATCGGTTCGTAATGCGTGGCACCCTCCCGTTTCACCATGGGTTCGGTCAGCCGCCCCTGCTGGCCGAGCCAGAAATCGCTCTGTGCCCGCAATTCGGTGAGCGAATGTTGCCGGAAAAATTCCGCTGTCACGCGCCGGGTCGTGGCCTCGTCTGCGACTGCTTTGACGCCGTTCTCGCAAAATTCCGCGAAGTGCCGGTCATCATCCGGGCTTGGCCAGGCGCAACTCTGGCAATCAAAGCCATCCTTCTGGTTCAGTTTCAGCAGCGTTTTCGCTCCGCGTAGCGCCCCCATTTCGCGGATCGTGAAACGCATCGACTGGTAAACTGCCGGAAGGCCCGCGGCGACATCATGGCCTTTGCGGATCTCCGTTCCGGTGGTCGCCAATGTCGGTTGCGCGCCCGGCATCGGATCGGCATTATCGGCATCCGCATCGGGCGCAGGCGGGCTGACTGGCGCTCCCGTGCCGATCTCGCTCGGCTTCTGCGCGATCGTATCAAGCGACTCTTCGCGCGTGGGATCGCCGTCGTTTCTGGGATCAGATCCGTTCCCGTCACTCACTGACGACAAGGTCGGCGCGCGCAGAGTGATTGCAAAGTCATGCCGTAGGTAAAAACTTGCACTTGCGAAGAATTAATCGGGGAGCACCTGCTTGACCAAACGCAAACCGATCGCCTCCAGAATTCCCCGCAATCAGATCTGGGTGCGTGCATTCGATTCTGCGCGAGTTTGGCGAATGCCCACCTGGCGCGCCCTGCTGCTCGTTTATCCCCGTCTGGATCTTCGTTTGTCGCTCTCGAAGTCGCGCGAGACGCGGTTCACACATCGACTGACCGAAGCCGAGT
>JACCXL010000161.1 GCA_013697015.1 Chthoniobacterales bacterium
GCTGCGCCGCGCTTGGTGTATCCGTTTCGTAGCGCGCGTCTATTCCGCCGAAACGGATTCGCTCTCCACCGCGCAACGTCGCGTCCATCAGGGGCGCGCCATTGATGCGTGTGCCATTCATTGAGCCCAGATCTTTCAGGTGATAAGTACCGCTCACCAGCCGCAGTTCCGCGTGTCGACCAGAGACGGATTGATCATCGATTTGAACCAAATTTTCTGGCGAACGACCGATTGTAATCAAATCTTCCGCCAGCTCGTGGGTTGTTCCGCTGACAATCAGTTTTCGCATGGCCGGGAGATCCTATCCCACCACCGCGCAATCGGTCGAGCGATCTTTCCATCCTCGGGAGCAGCCGTTGACCCACCGGAGGCGCACTCGCATAGTGGCGCTCCATGTCGATCGAGCGCACGCGCAACTTTTGCATCATTGCGCACATCGATCACGGCAAGACGACCCTGTCCGATCGTTTGCTCGAACGCACCGGGACGATTCACGAACGCGATCGGCAGGATCAGTTGCTCGACTCGATGGATCTCGAGCGGGAAAGGGGGATCACGATCAAAGCGCACCCGGTGACGATGCGTTACCGAAGCAAAGTGGGTGAAAGTTATCTGCTTAATCTGATCGACACGCCCGGCCACGTTGATTTCGCGTACGAAGTCTCGCGCTCGCTCGCGGCGTGTGAAGGCGCGCTCCTGATCGTGGACGCCGCGCAAGGCGTAGAGGCGCAGACCGTCGCGAACATCCATCTCGCGCACAAACAGGGGCTCACGATCGTGCCCGTCATTAACAAGATCGACCTGCCGAACGCTGATCTGCCCGCGGTTCATCGGCAGCTCGAGGAGATTCTGCAAATCCCGGCCGAAGAAGCGCTCGAAGCGAGTGCGAAAATGGGAATCGGCATCGAAGAGATTCTGGAAGCGGTCGTCCATCGCATTCCGGCGCCACAGAAACCGGTCGACGATACCTTGCGCGGCCTGGTCTTTGATTCCGTGTTCGATATCTACCGCGGCGTAGTCGCTTATGTCCGCGTGTTTTCCGGTAACATAAAGGCGGATCAGGCGGTCAAATTAATGAGCAACGACAGTCGCTACGAGATCAAGGAAGTAGGCGTGTTCACGCCGAAAATGCTCGCGCAGGCGGGATTGAAAGCGGGCGATGTCGGCTACTTCATCGCCAACATCAAGACCACGGCCGATATCAAGATCGGCGACACGATCACCGATCAGCGTAATCCCGCGCGCGAGGCGTTACCCGGATTCCAGGAAATTCATCCAATGGTTTTCAGCGGCATCTACCCGATCAACACCGCCGATTTCGAGCACCTCAAGACCGCCATCGGCAAGCTGCGGCTGAACGATTCCGCTTTCGTCTACCAACCGGAAAGTTCCGTCGCGCTCGGCTTCGGTTTTCGCTGCGGATTCCTCGGGCTGCTCCATATGGAGA
The DNA here is from genome assembly GCA_013697015.1 of Chthoniobacterales bacterium. GTDB lineage: Bacteria > Verrucomicrobiota > Verrucomicrobiia > Chthoniobacterales > UBA10450 > JACCXL01. The sequence continues at coordinate 1,448 of JACCXL010000161.1, forward strand.
TCATCCAGGAACGTCTCCGGCGCGAGTATGACATGGACATCATCGCGACGTCGCCGAGCGTCATCTACGAAGTCCTGACCACGCGCAAGGAGCTCCTCCTGGTCGACAACCCTGCGCATCTCCCTGATCCGAGCGTGATCGACGAAATTCGCGAACCGATCGTAAAGGCTTACGTGCTTTGCCCGAACGAAAACATCGGCGATATCCTTCAGCTCATTCTTGAGAAACGGGGAACGATGGACCACACGGAGTCGCTCGATACGCGGCGCGTCATGCTGCATTGCGAGCTACCGCTGAACGAAATCCTGGTCGATTTTAATGATAAAATTAAAAGCGTTACGCGCGGCTACGGCTCGATGGATTACGAGCATGCCGGTTACCGGGCGGCAAAGCTGGTGAAACTCGACCTGCTCGTGAACGGAGAACCGGTAGACGCGTTTTCGATGATCGTGCATCGCGATCGGGCGGATGCGCGCGGACGCCAACTCGCCGCGAAACTGAAGGAAGTAATCCCGCAGCAGCTTTATCAGGTGGCGATTCAGGCCGCCATCGGCGGAAAGATCATCGCGCGCGAAAGCGTCTCCGCGTTGCGTAAAAATGTGACCGCCAAATGCTATGGCGGGGATATCACCCGCAAGCGCAAGTTGCTCGAGAAACAAAAAGAAGGGAAAAAGCGCATGAAAAGCATCGGTAAAATCAATATCCCTCAGGAAGCTTTCATCCAAGTGCTCAAGACGCAGTAACTCGCCGTTCCCATGTTTACATCCCGCCAGGTCAAACACAGCAAGCTGCTCCTGCGGCATGCGCAAAAGTATCTTCGCTATAACACCGACCGGCTCAGTGACCCGCAGCGGAAGGAAATCGGCGCGGGCATGGAAAACCTGAAAGCTGCCGTCCAAAAGCGCGATCGAAATCAGATCGACACCGCAGCGGAAAGCCTCGACCACAAAATGCACCAACTGACGCCGATGACGTGGGAATCGCACTGGCGGGAGAATTGCGAAGTCATCCTGGTGGCGATCGTGGTGGCGGTCGGAATTCGTTCGTATTTTCTGCAGCCATTCAAGATCCCGACCGGATCGATGCAGCCGACGCTCAACGGCATCATCGGTCATCCGACCGCCGCGCCTGCTCCAAATCTTTTGCGGCAAGTAGCGGAATTTTTCGTTCTCGGACGCAACTATATCAACGTCGTCTCAGCCGAGGACGATCGTGTCGAACAGGTCGTGCCGAAGAAGTTCGCTTTTTTCTTCACGCTCTCGCGCCTCGTTTGCGAGAAGCAGAGTTTCCTCGTCTACGCGCCGCCGGAAACATTGCGGCAGGATTTCAAAGTGCTGCCGGGCAATCGCTACAAGCGTGGCGACGTCATCGCGCGCGGCGCGGTGGACACAGGCGATCAGGTGTTCGTGGATAAATGCAGCTATAATTTTGTGAAACCGCATCGCGGCGACGTTTTCGTGTTTCGGACGGATCACATCTTCGGCATTCCGGAGGATCCGGAGACGGGCGCGCCCTTTTTCATCAAGCGCCTCGCCGGGACGCCTGGAGACACGCTTCGGATCGAAGCGCCGCTGCTCTACGTCAATGGCGAACCGGCCGAAGGATTCGGATTTCGCCGCGTCATGGCCGCGAAGTTTCCTTACCGCGGCTATGCGCCGGGTCGCGACTACCTGGCCGAAGCCGATAAGACCTTTCAGGTTCCTGAGTATAATTATTTTGCCATGGGCGACAACAGCTACAACAGCTACGACAGCCGCTGGTGGGGACCCGTCCCGGAAGAGAATCTCGTCGGCCGCGGGCTTTTTGTTTACTGGCCTTTCAACAGGCACTGGGGCTTGATTCGTTAGGCCACCGCCCACATGGTCTCGACCGCTGCGCGGATCTATCCGCTGCTGGGACTTCTCGGCGGATACGCGGTCGTGATGCTTTCCAATCCAATCCGGCTCGCGCTGCGGGACGGGTTCCGCTGCATCCTGCGCTTCAAGCGCGTTTGGTTGACGTTTGCGTTATTCGGCTTCGCCTACTTCGTTTTTCAATTCGCCACGTTCACGCCGTTGCAGCGTTCGGCCGATCTGGATTTCACGCAGTTTTCTTCGATCGGAAGCTGGCAGTGGCCGCGCCTCGCGGATGTCTGGAGAGAGACGCCGTTGCCTGCGGTCGAAGCCGTCGCCGGTCTTTTTGATTGCGCGACGACAACGTACCCGCTCTCGATTGTGGCGGCCGTTCTGCTGGTCGTGAACTGGAAAGGGCTGCACGGCGATCTGCTGAAAGCGCTCCGGAAGCGCTACCGCCTCTGGAGTTATCTCATCTACCTCGTGGTGCTGCTGAGCGCGTTCGCAGCACTGCTGAAACCGGTCATTTTCTGGCGCCTGCCCGCATGGCGCGGGACGATGCCGGAAGCCGGTCTGCTGCAAATCTCAGCGACGGTCGACACGGTAGCATTCATTTTCGAGTATCTCTTTGGCGTCTACATCCAGGTTTATCTGATCACTGTCTGCCTCGCGTGGGTCAAAGGTCTCAGCTTCACCGAAGATGGCCTTTTTCAATTCGCGGTCCGCCGTTTCAGTTACGCGCTCAAGTGGGCGGGTGTGGTGATCGTGGTGAGCACCTGCCTCGTCCGCGCACCGTTGCTGATCGCTTATTTTCGCGAAGTTCCGGATGTGCTCGATTACCTCCCGCTGGAACGAGCGCTCATGAGCGGTCTGATCATTCTCTTCAGTTCCGTGCAAATATCGCTCGCGCTCCACAACGAAAGCTTGCGGGCGGCGCTCCATGCCAACGCCGAATTCCTTCGTCGGAACGCGACACGGTTTGGCTGGTTTCTCCTGCTCTGCGCGCTCCACTTCTGGGCCCTGATCGCGTGTGACGCGATCGTTCGCGGAGCTGTGGCCGATCGGGTGGCGGCCTTGATCGGCTGGAGAATTATTTTTGTTTGTCTGCGCGGTCTGCTGACCGGCTGGTTGCTGGCCTCGTGGGTCTCTCTCTTTCGGCAATGCGAGACGGGGCGGGTCACGCAGGAAACCTGGATCAAATTTTGAGCCGGATGGATGCGGCCAAAATCACCCGGCGCAGCCAGTCCAACCTGGCGCTCGCGTTTGTCTCGTTAGGGCGGGAACGAAGGCGAGCCATCACCGTCTTCTATGCGTTTTGCCGGCTGATTGATGACATCGTCGACGAGCCGGGTGCGCCGGCGGACGAGAAACGCCGGCACTTATCGCAATGGCGAACCTGGGTGCGGGGGCCGACGCCGAACGAGCCGGATCTTGCGGCCGAACTAAGGCGTGTCATGCAAAAATACGCCGTCGCCCCGCCGATGCTCGAGGAAATCATCGCCGGAGTGGAGATGGATCTGAGCGTCTCGCGCTATGACACGTGGGAAGAGCTGCGGGTTTATTGCTATCGCGTCGCCAGCGCGGTGGGCCTGGTCAGCATCGAAATATTTGGTTACCGGAATGAGCAATGCCGGGCCTACGCGGTCGAGCTCGGGCTGGGTCTTCAGGTCACCAACATCATTCGCGACGTGGCGAAAGATCTGACCAATGGGAGGATTTATCTGCCGCGCGAAGACCTGGATGCGTTCGGATACACCGAAGCAGATTTGCAGCGGCGGGTTAATGGCGAACGCTTTCTGCATTTGATGTCATTCGAAGCGGCACGAGCATGGCGCTTTTTTGATCGGGCGGCCGAGTTGCTGCCGCGCGAAGATCGCCGCTCCATGGTGGCCGCGGAAATCATGCGCTCGGTTTACTCGGCGTTGCTGCGCCGCATGGAAGCCGATCGATTTCGCGTCTTCCAGAAAGACTATAAACTGACCAAATTGGAAAAGATCCGGCGCGTGACGGCGGAGTTGCTGAAGTTCAAATGAATTGCGCGCCGAGGCGTCCGTCTTAATTTCTCCTTCGAATCGGTTACATATCCTTATGAAAAAGAATTGTTTCGCAACTGTCTCGGCGCTGGTGCTTGGCTCCTTCGCTTTGAGTTCATGTGACACCCCGGTCGGCCAGGGTGCCGGAATCGGCGCGGCCACCGGCGCGATTATCGGCGGTGCAGCCACTGGTCACGTCCGCGGCGCAGCCGTCGGCGCGGCGATCGGCGCCGGCACCGGTGCGTTGATCGGTGCGGCGGTGGAGGAAGATCAGGCAAGTCGCTACGGTCCACTTCCAACGCGCGGATACCCGATCGGCCGCTGGGTGGGTCCCGGCCTGGTCAAAAGCCCTTACACAGGGCGCGTGTATGACGTTCGGGAAGTGCCGCCGGGCGGCCTCGTGCGCGACGTGGACGAGAATCGTCTTTTCCGTCGTCCTTAAGCGGTTTCGGTTTTCGAAACGGGTTGATCTCTCGCGGGATCAACCCGTTTTCTTTTGCAAAGCATCGACCAGCCGCTGCGCTTCCTCTGTCATTTTAACCAGCTCGGGCCAGTTGCGATGGTAACCTTCTCCGGGCAATTTCCGGGTCGCGTCGAAACCCATATGCGACCCGACGTTTTGCGCCGTCGGCGCATGATCGAGCGAATCGCTTGGGTTGCGGATTATCGTGCTATCGCGCTCCGGATCGGTATTCGCACAGAGACGGAACAGAACCTCGCTGGTGTTGTGCACGTCGCAGTCTTCGTCCAGCACGATGATGTATTTACTGAACATCATCTGTCCCATGCCCCAAAGCCCGTGCATGACTTTGAACGCCTGATAGGGGAACTGCTTCCGAATACTGACGAATACAAGATTGTGGAAAACCCCTTCGGCTGGTAGCGCCATGTCCACCATCTCCGGAAAGTTCATTTTGAAGACCGGCAGAAACATGCGCACGCTCGCGTCGCCCAAATAGTAGTCTTCCATTGGAGGCACGCCCACGATCGTGCTCGGATAGATCGCATCGCGACGGGAAGTGATCGCAGTGAGGTGGAAAACGGGGTAATCTTCAACCGCAGTATAGAACCCGGTGTGATCTCCGAACGGCCCCTCCGGCCGCGTCTCGCCGGGTTGCACATGCCCTTCCAGGACGAAATCGACGTCCGCCGGAACCTCGAGATCGATCGTCTTGCAGCGAACGAGTTCGACTGATTTGCGTCGCAGAAAGCCTGCGAAAAGGATCTCGTCCAAACCGTCTGGGAGCGGGGCGGTGGCGGCAAATGTGTAGGCGGGATCACCGCCCAGGCAGACTGCAACCGGCATGCGCTCGCCGCGTTCGTAATAACGCTTCCCATGGCGCGCACCAACCTTATGAATCTGCCAGTGCATGCCTGTGGTGCGTTCGTCGTAAATCTGCATGCGGTACATGCCGAGGTTGCGGGCGCCCGTATCAGGGTCGCGGGTGTGCACGTTCGGCAAGGTGATGAAGCGACCGCCGTCACGCGGCCAGCACTTCAGAATGGGGAGATCTGTCAGTGACAACTCCGCGCCCGCGTCACCAAAGCGGTGCACTACTTCCTGGCACGCTCCATCCCGGGCGTGTTTGGGCCTGGCGTGTAGCAGATGGAGGCCTTGTTTGAGCAAACTCCATCCCTCGCGCAGGTCGGTCGGAGGCTTCGCCTTCAGGATAAGCTGAATCTCTTGTGCGATCTCGTCGATGCTCTCCACGTTCAGTGCGAGAGCCATCCGCCGGCGCGATCCCATCGTGTTGATCGCGACCGGGAACGGAGAGATTTTCCCTTCGATAGATGGTTGCTCGAAGAGGAGTGCCTTCCCGCCGGCGGGAGACTTCATCTCCCGATCGGCCCACTCTGTGATTAGCAGATCGGTATCGACTTGGGCCGGCACGCGCGTGAGCTCCCCGGCGCGTTCCAACGCACTGATGAAGTCACGAAAAGAGGCGTAAGCCATTTCTTCCGTGCAACCTCATGCGAAGAACAGCCTGAAGTCGAGCGCGGTCTTTCAGTAGCGAGGCGACGAAAGGAACTGATAGCCGATTACCCGGCCGCCTTGGAACGAGACCGTCTTATACGGGTAGCTTTGCCGAGATTCAAAGCCCGAGTAGTAAAACGGATCGTAGAAGGGATCGTAATAACCGAAGCCACGATAGAAACTGTGTCCATGGTGACGGAAGTAACCGCCTCTGCCGTAGCCACCGTAGCCTCCGCCAAAACCCCCGTAGCCGCCTCCGCCATAGCCCCCGTAGCCGCCTCCGCCATAGCCCCCGT
>JACCXL010000168.1 GCA_013697015.1 Chthoniobacterales bacterium
TTTCGGCCAACTCGCCGTCTGCATCGCCCGGACCTGATCGAGCAGCACGCGAATGTGCTGTGCACGCGCGCTGATCTTCGCCGCTGCATAATCGGTCAGGCGATTATCCCAGGTGTGTAGACCGGCATCACTGCTCGCGACCGGATATTGTTCATCGCGCCAGGCGTAAAACTCCGCCACGAGTTTGTGCAGCGCGCTGGCATCAATAGATCTTTTCAGGTTCCCGAGAGAAGGCGGGCTCATCTTGGGCGCCGTAGTGGTAATGAGCGCTTTTTTTGTCACGTCCGGTTTCCCGTCCGACGGCGATTGCGCGCGCGCCGTGCCGATGAGGCCGAAACACGTCGACGCTAAAAAGAGGTAAATCATCGTCCGCTTGAGCGGCCCCGCGGAGTCGTGCCAGTCGCCGACAATCGTCATTTCGTTTCGCATCTTGCGCTCCCTCCAGTTTAGATCGTGCCGATTAACACAGGAGCGGCAGCACAAGTCAACGACAGGGACGGAACCCGGCGCAACATGCGCGACGCACACTCGCTTGGGCAACCGAACGCAGCTGCGCGCGCCTTGTTGATTAATGCAGGAACCGGAAGTTCGCCGGCAGGAGCGACGCAAGGCCGCGCGTAGCCGCATCGGGATCCGCGGATCGAGCACTCTGATGACCCGCTGGCCATTCGCTTTCCGCCACCTCAATCTTGGCTGGAGGTCCCACCACCGGTCCGACTCCTCTGGCTTTCAGCATGTCATTCAGCACGGGCAAATCCTTTGTTAACAACTGATCGAACTCTGTTGTCACATCCTGCAATTCCCGTTTCAAGGCGTCGATGTTCGCCACCTGGTAATCGGTCGGTTTCCCTTCGTAGCTTAGAATGGCGCCATAAAGCTGGTCGGTATGTTCGCGTATGCGTTCCTCGCCTGTAATCGCTCCACCCTCGGTCGTCGCGACGATCTGCTTGCGTGTCGTATCCACTTTGGCATCGAAATCGGCGACCGTTTTGCGGAGAGCATCCTCCTTCGCGAGCCCGCCGCTCGTTTTTGCGAGTCCCGCGCGCAAAAATAGAATCCGATCCATCAACGCGCTTTCCTCACCAAACAATGCATGCACTTTCATCGCCGCGTCGAATTGTGCCTTCCTCTCCGCTTCCGCAAACTTCGCGCGCCGATCGAGGCCGACGGTCAGCCTGGCTTCGGAAATCTGCCCCGCTTTCGTTAATCGCACCGTGTAAACACCGGGCAAAAGACGCGGACCGCGGATGCCGGCGTTGGCGATTTGCGCGGCCGGCGGCACGCGCGGCGCTTTTTCGTGCATGCTCCAGATCACGCGGTTCAAACCCGGCCGTTTGCTGGCCGGCAGTTCGTCGACGACGCGTCCGGACGCGTCGAGCACTTCGAGTTTCAATTTCCCGAACAGATGCCGCGAGCGCTGATAATAAGTGATGACCGCGGCGTCCGAAGGATTGTCGCCGACGAAAATCGCGTCGCCTCCCGGCCAGCCGCCATTGGCCTCGATGCGCTGCTGCACAGGCCGGGCCGACACGAAGCTCGCTTCCTGCGTCAACAAATCCGCCGTCAGCGCGCGCAATGGCGTGATGTCATCGACGATCCACAGGCCGCGGCCGTGCGTTGCGATCACGAGATCGTTGTCGCGCGGTTGAATGGCAAAATCGCGCACCGCCACCGCCGGCAAATGTCCGCCTTTGAATTGCGCCCACGTTTCCCCGGCGTCGAGCGAAACGAAAAGGCCGAACTCCGTTCCGAGAAAGAGCAGATTGCGCTGCACCAAATCTTCCTTGATCACATGCGCGTAGCCCCGCACGCCCTTCGCGTCCTGCGGAGTCAGCAGCGGCGACCATGTCTGGCCGTAATCAGTCGTGCGGAAAAGATAGGGCGCCAGATCGCCGAAAGTGTGGCGATCGAACGCGGCGTAGGCAGTGCCCGCGTCGAAATTGCTCGCCTGCACCCAGCTCACCCAGGAGTTCTTCGCCAATCCGGGAACGTTGCTGACGACGTTCGTCCACGTTTTACCGGCGTCGCGCGTCAACTGTAGGTTGCCATCGTCGGTGCCTGCCCAAATAAGCGACTTATCTTTCGGCGATTCGCAGATGGAATAAATCGTGGTGTGCATCTCCGCCGCGGAATTGTCGACGGTCACGCCACCGGACTGCTCTTGCTTCTGCTTCTCCGGGTCGTTCGTAGTCAGATCGGGCGAAATGCGCTCCCAGGTCTGTCCGTGATCGCGCGAGCGGAAGAGGAATTGCGCTCCCATGTAGATCGTGCCCTTCTCACCAGGCGAGAGCGCGATCGGCGTGTTCCAGTTGAAACGGAGCTTCTCCTTGTAGTTCGGCTTCGGCTGGATGCTGCGCGTTTCGTGGGTATGCCGGTTGACCCGCCCGACTGTTCCGCCCTGATACTCGGCAATGATGTAATCTGGATCTGAGGGATCCTGGAACGTGAAGAAACCGTCTCCGTTAAAGACGTTCTCCCATTGCGCGTTCGTGATCCCGCCAGGATAGGCGGAGGCGCCGACCCAGCAGCTGTTATCCTGCAACCCGCCGTAAACACGATACGGATCGGCGTCGTCCAGGCTCACATGGTAGAACTGCGAAACGGGAAGATTTTCGCTTTTCCACCACTTGCTCCCGCCGTTGTAGGAGTACCACATTCCGCCGTCGTCCCCGGCAAACACGGTCTGCGGGTTTGTCGGGTCAATCCAGACATCGTGCGCATCGCCATGCATCCCGCTGAAGCCGCCGACCGTGGAAAAACTTTTGCCCGCGTCTTCACTCATGATAAGCGCGCCGTCGGCTTTGAACAGCCGATCGGGATTTTTCGGATCGACGACCAGGTTCGCGAAGTAGAACGGCCGCCAGACCATCCAGTTACTTTTGTCGCGCTTATCCCAGGTCGCGCCACCATCGTCGGAGACAAAAAGCGCGCTATCCGTCGATTCCACGAAAGCGTAGACGCGCTTCGCGTTCGATGGCGCGATCGCCACCGTGATGCGGCCGTAGGGCTTTTGAGGGAAACCTTTGCTGTTTTCCGGCGTGATTTCGGTCCATGCGCCGCCGCCGTCGGTCGAACGAAATAACCCGCTGCCCGATGCTTGCGTTGGTTCGTCGCCGCCGGAGCGAAACGTCCAGCCTTTGCGCCGAAAATCCCAGAGTCCCGCGAACATCGTATTCGCGTTGGTCGGATCGATCGCGATCGTTGAGCAACCAGTCGAAAGATTCGCTCCCTTCAGGACCAGGTTCCAGGTCTTGCCTCCGTCGGCGGTTCGATACAGACCGCGCTCTGGCGAGTCGCTCCACAATTTGCCGGGCACCGCCGCGAAGACGGTGTCGCTACTCTTCGGACTGACCGCGATTTGCGCGATGCGTTCTGATTCCGGCAGGCCGACGTGGGTCCAACTCTCCCCGCCGTCAGTAGATTTGTAAACACCGTCGCCGACCGAGACGCTGTTGCGGGTCCACGATTCGCCCGTTCCCACCCAAACGTTTTTCGTGTTCTTCGGGTCGAGAGCGACCGCGCCGATCGACTGGACAGGTTGCTCGTCGAAAACCGGTCGATAGCGCGTGCCGCCATCGTCCGATTTCCAGACTCCGCCGCTGGCCGCACCGACGAAGAGCGTGATTTTGCCCGAGGGCTCCCTGGTTGCGGCAATGGCCGAGACGCGACCGCTCATAGTCGCTGATCCGATGTTGCGCGCGCCGAGGCCGGAAATGGTCGCGGAACTAAAAGGCGCCGGGTCGGCGGCTTGGACGGCGCAGACAATCCAAAGAACTGCGAGAGTGATAGAGGAACGAATCATAGGAGAATTATTTTGAAGTGACGGCGGGGAAGTGGAAAAGCGCGTCGTCGATCGGGATATTCGGCTCCGCTTTCTCGAGCACGACTTTCTGTTTGTCGGACCCGGAGCCTTTGCGGCCGGTTTCGATTGAAAACGGCAGGAATACGCCCGCCACTTTTTCGTAATCTCCCAGATCCGTCTCAACTTCGACTTGGGCGCCCTGCTCGATTCTTTGATCGAGTGTTCTGATTTCCAAAAAATGCTCGGGATCCAGAAAAACCAGGGTGATGTCGCCATTTTTTCGCGTCACTTTCAGCTTGTGCGCGAGCGTTCCATCGACGTCCTCGGTGCCCAGATATTCGACCGTACTCCCCTTCGCCTTCCAATCTACCAGCGGCCCGTCGATATCGGCGTCCTCCAGCAACGCCTTCGTGTCGTCGCTTGAT
>JACCXL010000176.1 GCA_013697015.1 Chthoniobacterales bacterium
ACTCGCACCACTTGTTGTTGTCGGGCGATGATGCGGGTTTTGACGATGGTGGAAAACTGCGGATCCTCAATCGCGTCACGAATATCAATATCCTGGGCAAAGAGCAGTTCCCGCAGGCGTCGACCGCCGGAATCGGTTCCGAAAATCCCTGCCACCGAGACCAGGCCGAGAAATTCCCGCAGATTACGCGCGACATTGGCGGCGCCTCCGGGGTAGAAGCTCTCACCGGTGACTTCAACAATTGGAACCGGCGCTTCCGGTGATATCCGCCCTACTTTTCCCCAAACGAATTCATCCAGCATGAGATCTCCGATCACAAGCACCCGCTGCCGCGCGGCCGTGTCGAGGATGCTGTGCAAACGCGCGGCTTTCATGGTCGACTACGCACCGTTCTCGTCGGAAAGATCGAGCGATGCCACCGCGCGCCGATGTGAGTTCGATTCAGGAGAGTCAAATTCTTGAGCAGCCGAAATTTGTGCGCGTCACAGTTCTGTCTAAGTTCACCACTAATTCCTGAATACGAAGGCGAAATCAACAGTCGAAGCCTGCCGATGATTACATTTGCGAAATTTTTTAAAGTAAACCTGACCGTGTTTGCGGGCCTCGCCTTGAGCGTGCAAGCAGTCGAGGCCCCGAAACACATCGACGTGAAGCAGTTGTCGAAGAAGGTCGAGGATGTCGTTGTTCCCCTACCTAACGAGGTGTTCGGAGCGCTCAATAAATTGGGCGGAGTGAATTGGCGCGAGTACGTGCGTAACGACAAGGGTAGCAACTTCACGGAACGTCCGCGGATTGCGCTGCTCCTCGGCACCGTCATCGCGGACGGCTTTATCGCGGTGCAGGCGGAAGATGCCCCCACCGTGAAGGAAATCGGCCAGCGCGTGCTCGGTCTCGCGAAAGGCATCGGCGTGGGTAATTCCATCACGCCGCATGCGAAGGCTATCACGGAAGCGGCGGATAAGCGGAACTGGGAAAACGTGCGGCGCGAGCTCGACCGGACCCAGAACAGCGTGCAGTCGGCGATGAATGAAGTGCACGACGAGAAGTTGTCGCAGCTGGTGAGCCTGGGCGGTTGGTTGCGCGGCACGCAAGTCCTCACCACCGTGGTAAACAAGCGCTATTCCGACGAAGGCGCGGAGTTACTGCACCAGCCAGACCTGCTTGGTTATTTTCAAACCCGTCTCGCGGCGATGCCGGAGTTCAACATGAAACTGTTGCAAGACATCCAGGCTGCGCTCGTGGAGGTGCGCCCCCTGATCGACGTGGCGGACGGTCGCATTCCAGCGCCGGCGGTGAAACGAATTAACGAGATTACGGCCCGTCTGGACGCAGCCATCATCACGAAGTCTCAATAGCCGCTCGCATGTTATCCCCACATCGTTTGTTTAATCGTGCCAGCTTCGTCGCCGCGCTCGCTTTTCTGCTGGTGTCGCCAGCGCGCGCCTCGGTCGACGACGCGCAGTCGTTCGCGCTGCAGGCGGCGGAGCCTTACGTGAAACAGGGATTTCAGATTCGCGAAGATTATTGGGGCGGAGATCTGGGCGCGGGGGAGAAGAAGGCCGTGCGGCAGCAGTTATTCAAAGGCAACGAATATTGGTTTTGGATGGGCAGTGAAATCGAGAAAGCCACCGTCTCGGTTCACATTTATGATTCTGAGGGAAAACTAGTGGAGCAACCGGATAGCTGGCAGAAAGGCCACTTCGCCGCCGCGCATGTCACTCCCACCGGCACAGGAAGCTATTTTGTGATCGTGACGATCGAGCAGTCGCCGGAGGACCGCACGCACTGGGCGCTCGTCTACGGGTTCCGTTAATCCGCTCTTGTGCGCGAAAATGCGCTTCGAACACCGTTGATCTTCACCCTTGCGCGGCTGCGCGGGCTGCGGCGACATGACTGAAACACGCACGTTGGAATTCGAGAGTGCTCGCGCTCTGCAGTCACTCTACGCAAACGATCTTAAGCTGCTGAAGACGCTGGAGGATTCGCTGGGCGTCAAAGTGACGACGCGTGAAGGATGGGTCAAGCTGGAAGGGGAACCGGCACAGGTCGAGCGGGCTGATCGGGTCTTCCAGCAATTAGAGCAGGTCAGGAAAAAAGGCGTCGATATTCACAAGCATGAATTCCATTACGCTTTGAGCTCGGTCAGTGAGGCGCGCCCAGACAACCTCAACGATGTGGTCGATCTAAAGATTACGACGTCGTCGCGTAAACCTCCCATCGTGGCGCGCACGCTTGGGCAGCGCGCCTATCTGGAAGCGATTCAATCGTACGATATCGTCTTTGGGATCGGTCCTGCCGGGACGGGCAAAACTTATCTAGCGGTGGCGGCGGCGGTCGCGGCGCTCAAGAAAGACCGGGTGGCCCGCATCATCCTCACGCGTCCGGCGGTGGAGGCGGGGGAGGCCCTCGGTTTTTTGCCCGGTGATCTCCAAGAAAAAATAACCCCTTATCTCCGCCCGCTCTACGATTCACTCCGCGATATGCTCGATCCGGAGGAGATTGATCGACTGGTCTCGCGTCAGGCAATCGAAGTGGCGCCACTCGCCTACATGCGAGGACGCACGCTCAGTAACGCTTTTGTAATTCTGGACGAGGCGCAAAACACCACTACGGAGCAGATGTTCATGTTGCTCACTCGCATCGGCGCGAACTCGAAATGCGTTGTGACCGGCGATGTGACGCAAATCGATCTTCCGGCCAACAAACGTTCGGGCTTGGTCGAGGCGCTGCAGGCCCTGAAAAGTGTTCCCGGTATTTCCATGGTTTACTTCAGTGAGCGCGATGTCGTACGACATGAACTGGTGCGCGCGATCATCACCGCTTATCAGCAGCATCGCTCCCCTGCGAATGCCATCCCGGGCGCACCCCGCAAATAACATGTTCGACCTCCTGAAGCGCAATCGACTCGTGAAGCGGGGTTTGGCCACGGCGAAAACACGGCGCCGCCGCTTGCCTAACGAGCTTCTGCGCACGGTGGAGTATTCACTCTGGATGAAGGGCTTCATCTTCGCGGCCTTCATCGCAGGGCTGGCCGCGCTTATTTTCAGTGGGCAACAGCCGGAGCCGACGAAAAATTTCGTTATCGCTCTGCTCTTTTTTGCCACGGCCGTGACGCAGCTCTGGATCAATCAGCCAAAAACCTTCCTGCAAAGCTCGCGGCTCATTTTGGTTTTTGGCATCATGTTCCTGCAGCTCGCCGTCACCAAACTGGTGCTGGTCGTTTGCAACAGCGGCGAATTCAGTTTTCTGCGACCGGAGACCGCTGGCCTGATCGCGCCCTACGCATTTGCGCCACTCGTTTTGAGCGTCTTGCTCGGTCGCAACCATGGACTTTATGCATCGATCTTCGTCAGCCTGTGGGGGAGCATCCTGTTCGGTCGGATCGATGCGGCCCTGCTTGTCTGCGGACTCATCAGCGGCTTCACAGCCGTCTACCTGACCCTGCAAGTTCGGAGACGCAGCAAACTTATCCGCGCCGGATTTGGGGTGGGAATCGCGATTTGGCTGCTCGCCCTGACCTTCGGTTTGATTGGTCCGATCGATTTATTTTCACATGCAGGAAACAATTGGCGCATGATCGGCGCGCAGAGCGCCTTTGCACTCGGCAACGGGATTCTGACCGCCACGCTCGTGGGCGGCGCGCTCCCGATCCTGGAACACTTGTTTCAAGTGACGACGGATATTTCGTGGCTGGAAGCGTCCGATCTTAATCATCCGCTCCTGCGGCGCATGACGATCGAAGCGCCCGGGACCTACCATCACAGTCTGGTGGTCGCGAATCTGGCCGAGGCGGCGGCGGAAGCAATCGGAGCGAACGCGACGCTCTGCCGTGTCTGCTCGTATTTTCATGACGTCGGCAAGCTGGTGAAGCCAGATTACTTCACCGAGAACATGAACTTTGAGCGCAACCCGCATGACGATCTCGCACCGACGATGAGCGCGCTTATTATTATTGCGCACGTCAAGGAGGGCGTGGATCTGGCGCTCAAGGATAAGCTTAATCAGCGAATCATCGACATCATTCAGGAACACCACGGCACCTCGCTCGTCTATTATTTCTACAAGCGCGCTTTGCAGCAGCAGCAGGATGCGCGGGCGGGCGGAAAGATCATGAACATGCGTGCGGATGACATCCCCAACGTGAGCGAGGAGAATTTCCGCTACAGCGGGCCCAAGCCGCAGACGAAGGAAAGCGCGATCGTAAGTCTCGCCGATATGGTGGAGAGCGCCTCCCGCAGTCTGGAAAAACCAACGCCGCAGAAGGTGGAGCAGTTTGTCGCGGACCTGATCGCGCAACGCCTGTCCGATGGCCAACTGGACGAATGCGACCTCACTCTGGCCGAGCTGAAAATCATCGCGGAACGATTCCGATTCACGCTCATGACGATGCTGCACACGAGGATCGCCTATCCGAAACAGGAGGGGAAAGCATCCGGTGTGCGCGGGGAAGGTCTCAGACCAGACGTGATGGCCTCGACGAAAAAGCCGGTCTCCGCGCCGCCGGTATCGGCGGCTTGAT
>JACCXL010000184.1 GCA_013697015.1 Chthoniobacterales bacterium
CGCTCGCTTTCGCACGCATGCTGGACGATGCGCCGGAGAGTTGGACGCCCGAACGCATGCTGCATTACATCGAGGTGGATCGCTACCGCGGCGGCGAATGCACGGGCGAATACCTGTCGCGTCTTCATTATCTCGAAGACTGGTTAACGGATAATGACCGGCGCGGCCTCGTCCAGGATCTCACACGCACTCTTGGCGGAAAGAGCGTACCACATGCGGCTCGTGAAATGACAGTCGGCTGGCGCCATTATCGGTATCTGGCAGCGAATCGCGCGTTGCTCAGGCCCCTGCGCTCGATGGAAGCTCGCGTTTCGGATCGCCCCCTTTATCAAATCCCGAAAGGTCGTGTTCCCGCGATTGAATCGAGGCTGCGGAGTGGCGATATCATTGGAATCGTTTCGCGGGATGGTCCCAGACAATTCGCGACCTCACACGTCGGTCTTGCGTTGCGTGCCGAAGACGGTGTGCTGCATTTCATGCACGCTTCCGCGCCCCACAATTATGGCAAGGTCGTCATAGATTCGCGCCTGAGCACGTATCTAAATCGCTACCGTTCCGACTCGGGAATTTTGGTGGCGCGTCCACTCCGCTAAATCTCACGATCAATCAACGTCGTGGAGATCGCGCACGAGGCATTCGAGCACATCAACCGCGAGGTCGGCGTCGACACCACGCGCCTCGATCGTGACGGTTGCGCCGCGCTCCAGGTTGGCACGCATCACTTCGATGAGACTGGTCGCGGAGAAGCGCTCCCCCTCTTTAATCAGCCAAATTTCGGAGCGAAAGCCGTGCGCTTTGCGGACGAATTCAGCGGCGGGCCGCGCGTGCAATCCCAGCTCGTTTACGATCGTGATCTCACGCTGCGCCGAGGCGGGCTCGATTGAACGACGTGATAACCTCATGCCTGGCTTGTCCCCCAGCGACGATGCAGGAATCGCTCGATCGGTGAGAAGAAGATTTTATCCGCGAGCAATCCAATCACGACGATGACGACGATGATTCCAATCACCTGATCCATCGCGCTCAACTCGCGCCCATAATGCAGCAATTGGCCAAGACCAAACCCCGTCAGGATCGTAACGAAAATCTCAGCAGCCATGAGCGAACGCCACGCAAACGCCCAGCCTTGCTTCATCCCGCTGACCACGAACGGCAATGCCGCGGGGAGAATGACTTTCAACCACATGTGCAGTCCCTTCGATCCCATCGTGAGGGCCGCGCGACGGAAAATGGGCGGGACGTTTCGGACACCGGTGTCCGTCGCGATTACGACCGACCAGAGCGTGCCCATCACGACCACGAACAGCATCGCGGCCTCGCTCTGGCCAAACCAAAGCAGGGCGAGCGGAACCCAGCAGACACTCGGCAAAGTCTGCAAACCGAGCGCCATTGTGCCGATTGTGTCGCGAAACAAATTCCAGCGGGCCGTCAAGAGCCCAAGAGGAAGGCCGCCGATCATACCGACAAAGTAGCCAATGAGAAGCCGGCGCATCGTAATAATGGTGGCGTGCCAGAGCGTTCCATCTTCGGCCGCGCTCTTCAGATAGTTGCCGACTTGCTCAGGAGCCGGAAGAAGCACCGGCGACCAGAGCCGGGCACGGAAGGCCCATTCCCAGATCAGAAGCAGGGTGACGAAAAACGCGGCGGAGAACAGGAAACGCTTCATTCGCCGATTTCTTCGCTGTCGTGCGTGAGGCCTTTGAGGGAGCGCATGATGCGCGTCGCATAACTCGCCAGATCGACGCTGTTGATGTCCCGCGGTCGCGGCAGGTCAACCACGAATTCTTCCCGTATGCGGCCCGGGTGCGGCGAAAACAGCAAGACGCGATCTCCCAGGCACGCTGCCTCGCGGACGTTGTGCGTGACAAAAACGATCGTCTTACGGCGCGACTTCCAGATTCGCTGGATGTCGCCATAAAGTTGTTCGCGAGTCAGCGCATCGAGCGCGGCGAACGGCTCGTCCATCAGCAGGACGCGCGGATTCGGGGCCAGCGCGCGGGCGAGTGCGACGCGCTGTTTCATTCCGCCGGAAAGCTCGTGGATATTTGCGTGCTCGAAGCGCGTCAACCCGACGAGCTCGAGGTAATACTTTGCCACGTCGCGGCGATCTTTGTTCGTTAGATTCGCTTTCAGCTTCAGGCCAAAAAGCACGTTTCCTAAGACATCCAGCCAGGGGAAAAGGGCCGGTTCCTGAAACATCACAAGGCGCTCGCGCCCGGGCCCGGCGACCGGCTTGCCATCAGCGAGCACCCGCCCGCTGTCGGGTTTTTCCAGACCGGCGATGATATTGAGCAGGGTCGATTTGCCGCAGCCGCTCGCGCCCACCAGGCAAACGAATTCCGCTTCCGCTACCTGCAGGCTGACGCGATCGAGCGCCAGGACGTTTCCGGTCGCGCTTTGGAAGCTCTTCGAGACCTCGTCAATCGAGAGCTTGGACGGTGCGATGACCTCCAGCTCTTCGGTTGCCGAGGAGCGCGCGACGGTATGATGCATCAGGGTGATTCGATCAGCTTCGAGGTGTCGGTCGCGCCCTTCAGGAAGCCGGAGTCTTTTCCGTCCTGGACAGACTTGGCGACCAATTCACGCGAGATCTCGGTAGTGAAGAGAATGCGCTTCCAGGCTTGTGCGACGGCTTCGGGCGGGAAGGCGGCTTTTGTTTCCGCCTTCAGTTCATCGATAAGCAGTTTTTGCGCCTCGTCGGGGTTGGCTTGGATCCACTGAGTCAGCTCTGCGTTGGCTGCGGCGATCTTCCGTGCGAGATCCCGATGGCCCGTCAGAAACTTGGCGCTTGAGACGAGCCAGGTGGTGATCACCTCTTTGTCCTCGAAGAAAACTTTCGCGTTTGCGTCGCGCTCCAGTCGCGTCACCCATGGCTCTACTGTCCAGACCGCGTCGACGCCGCCGTTTTGCAGCAACGCCAGCTGGTCCGCATTGGCTGTCGGCAGCACGGTGACATCGCCGCCGGTTTGCGTGACCTTGTACCCTTGCGCCTTCAACCAGGCACGACAGGAAATGTCCTGCGTGTTGCCAGGCTGAGGGGTCGCGATTTTCCGCCCACGGAAATCTGCTGGCGTTTTGAGCGCGCCGTCTGATTTGACGACCAGAGCCGCGCCGCCTTTGGCGGCGCCTGAAATAACGCGGATCTCTTCGCCATTCGATTTTAAGTGAGCGTTCAATGCCGGGCCCGGCCCGATATAGGTGAGATCGAGTGAGCCGGCGAAGATTGCTTCTGTCGCGGATGGTCCCGCATTGTAGGTAAACCATTCTATGTTCAGGTTCGAGCCGAGCCGCTGCTCGAACCACCCTTTCCCCTGCCGCGAGAGCGCGTGCGCGATGACGCCCTGAGCGTGCGTAATGTTCGGAAAATGTCCGAACCGCAGTGTGATCTTCTGCTCCGCCGATGCAGTGTGGGCACAAAGGAACAATGTGCCGAGGAATGCTGCGATGCGTTTTGTCGTCATAATTGGATCTGTTGGACTGTTTAGTAGGTGAAGATTGCCATGAGGTAACCGAAGTCCGCATCGTCAGCAGGCCCGGTATCGCGCAAATAATCACCGGCGAAGAAGTGGCTGTAGCCACCCTGCACCTTGACATTTTTATTCACTTCGTACGTCGCGCTGAGATCGATTTCCTGGCCCGCGAAATTGCGTGCCCCGATCGTGCGCACATCACGGCCGTCCGGAGTGCGCGTGCGCAGGGTTGAGAGACCGTTCGAGCGGTACCAGAAATCGTGCGTGTCGGCGAGCCAGAACGCGTGGCAGTCAAATTCCACATCCAGCTTCTTGACCGGCTTGACGTTGAATTGAGCGCGCGCGTCGTGGATGTTTCGCCAGCCGAACTCGTCCATGAAACCGTACTTGTCGTGGTTGGACGGGAACAGGTTCTGGAACGACTCCGAGTTGTTGTCGTTTGGATTGTGGTCACCCGACGCGTAGTCGTACTCCAAGCCAACGCGAGGACTCCACGGGAGTTTCTTCGCCGTGTAGCCGCCGGAGACATGCGCGGCGAAAGCTGAGAGATCGAACCGGCGTGAATCAGTCGTACTTTGGTAGAGATCCCCAGTTTCGTAGGCCGCTTCCGCGGCGTAATCCCAGCCGTTCCAAGCGTCGGGGTTGGATTTAACGCGCGCACCAACCGTGGCGAAGCGCGCGGCGGGTCCATTCCAAGTGCCCTCAGGATCGACGCGGTTGGTCGGGTCGAGGTCGGCTTGGTTGTCGTTTTTGTCCCGATAGTAGAAGTAGAGGTCGGTCGTCTGCTTCGGCACATAATCAGTTGAGAAATAGACGCCCCCGAAGTTGTCCGCCGCATCGCTATCGTCGAAGTCGTGGCGCTTGATTTGCACCGGGCGCGCCAAAAACGGCTCAATCCAAAAGTGAGGCTCTTCGAAACGGAACCGAAGCGCATCGAAGGTGCGTCCGAAGTTACCCCACCTCGAATCGGCCACGAGGCGGCTGTCACCGTAACTGATCGCTTGGCGCCCTATCGTTAAGAGAAGCGGAAACTTCTTCACGTCCCCGAGCGAGACATAGGCCTGACGAAGATCGAAAGTGTCGTCGCCCTCGGCGCTGCGGACGCCGGGGATGTTGGCGCGGTCTGAAAATGCCTCGCGCACGTCCTGCGTTTGGCCGTAAAGTTTCACCCAGGAAACCGGCTTAATGGTTGCGCCAAACCTGAAACGGTTGAGCAACCACGAGTCGTCGTTATCGTCATCGATTGATGAGTCGAAATCGCGGTTGTTCTCGCGGATCTCGCCGCGAACCCGCTCTTCGATGTCGAAAATCAAACGGCCATCCCAGAAGCTGAAGGGATTCGCTTCCTTCTTTTTAACGGTTGCTTTCACGGCTGGAGACGCGGTTTCGCCGGACCTAAGCGTTCCAGGGGGCAGTGCAAACCAGCACGCCAATCGCGAGCAGGCTCAAGCGGTGAGCAGCGGACCGGCTCTTCCGATAAAGAAGGTGTTTGTTCATTGTGATTGTTTTTTTTCACTGGAATGAACCTCCGGATGTCCGGTTGGTGCTCTTCATCGGGGGCTACTACGTATTCCTCCAGGCGTCTGGCCGGCGAAATTTATTCGTGTGCGTCCACCGCGTTAACGCGCGTTTTCTCGGTCCGTTCGATCTGCGTCACTTTTGAATCGTGCACGATGATCTGAACCACGCCGAAGCGCAGCGTCTGCACTTTCTCGCGCACAAGTTCCAACCAGTCAGGCGACTCGGGTTCGTGCTGTCTCATACGATTTCCTTTCGGTGATGGCAGACTTCGTTCGCGGATAAACAGGAGAATTCCCGAGCAATGCTTCCAGATTGACGGACCGGGAGGCAAAAGCTGGCGCGACTTTGTCGCGGCGCATTTTGCGCAAGGTAATGGCAACGATGTCGGCGAGCGTGTAGCGGTCGAGAATTTTGGCGATCGCGTTTCGCACATCGAACATCAGCATGCGAAGGCCACAATGCGCTTCGTCCGGACAACTGCAGCGAGCGTAGGCGGTGCGACTGACACAGGGGATGGGAGCCAGCGGTCCGTCGATTAAGCGAATGACCGCGCCGAACTTAATTCGGCCCATTTTCCTTCCGAGCGAATAGCCCCCGAGCTTGCCCCGCTTGCTCTCGACATAACCGCCGGCTTTCAATTGCGTGAAAATTTGCTCGAGGAATTTCGTCGGCAACTTCTCTTTCGCGGCTAACTCGCTAATTTGAAGAATCGGGCGACCAAGTTCGGATGCGATGCCAAGATCGATCAACGCCCGGAGCGCGTACTCGCCGCGTTTGGAAAGTCTCATCTAAACGCGCGCTCGGGCGCCCGCTGTGCACAGCGCTCGCGAAATTCTTTCCATGTATCACTTGGCGCGTGATCTCGCATCGCCGCCTGGCGCAGCGACCGCCTGGAGGTCTGAGTGCCGCGGGCATGTGATACCAGGAAAGCTGACCAGACCGCCGGCTGAGTCATTTTCATAGCTTGCATAGATGTCCTGACCTTTCGCG
>JACCXL010000209.1 GCA_013697015.1 Chthoniobacterales bacterium
GCCTGACTGCGTTTGCACAGGAAATTGCAGAGCGAAATGTCGTCGTCAGCGCTGAAGAGGACGAGGCGGAGCACAACCAATTTACTGAACCGGGCGAGTACGCGCAGCCGGCGTGGGCGGAACGCAGTCGAATGTCGGCGAGTACCAGTGTTTACGTTTTGTCGCCGTATGAAATTTTCGGAGGACTGCTGTGGCAGGCGGAAGCACGTCGCCACGGCAAAGTTCGTCACGAGCTCATCCAGCAACTCGATGTCGGTCTCCCGCGTCGGTTCGAGCTCGGGATCGAGAACGAGGTAGGCGCGCTCGGCGGTGACGTTCGCGAAACCAGCGTCATGCTGGAAGTGCGCTACGCATTCGCGAATTGGAACACGATCCCGCTTAACCCGGCAATCTCGGTCGAGTACCTGCAAGGCGTTGGGCGGTCCGTGCGTCTCTCGAATGATTTCGAGCTAGGCCAAACGAAATTGAGAAGGCAACCGAACGCGATCGCCACACGCATTCTCTGCGGTCAGAATTTTGGAGAACAGGTTGCCTACGGCCTCAACCTATCCCTGCTCCAGAACGTCTCTCGCGAGCACGGCCGGGAATTCGAAGTCAACCAATCAGTCAGTTACGGACTGATGAAAGGGCATTTCGAAGTCGGCGCTGAAATGCGTTTCACTCTCACGATGGAGACACATTCCCGGGACATCGCCGAGCTGCTGATCGGCCCCGATTTCGCCTGGAAACCCACCCGGCAAATGCGCATCGGCATTGCGCCATTGTTTGGCTGCACACACGACTCGTCCGGAGCCGCAATCTCTACGCTGATATCATACGAATTCGGCGGAGCCGAGTCGATCGTGGCTCCGATTTCACACCCGTCACCCTGAGAGGTCTCGGGCCAGCGGCCCTTGAGCGACGGCTCCTTCTACACCGGTCAAGACGACATATAGCAAGTGTGATTTTTTCAGCGCGTGCTAATTGCGGCTTTTGCCGGGCCAATAAGCTAGACAGGCCGCCATTTGGCGTCATGATCGCCGGGATAGGTGAGCCACAGCTGCCGAAGTTCGCGGCGACGAGTTGTTCCCGCTCCTGAAGCATGAAGTCGCATGCCGGGGCAGTTGCCGATGTCGACCAGCCTTCTAGGGCGACGCGCCGAGTGGTTCTTATGGCGACAGCGATTTCGGCAATTATCGCAGTGTTGGTCTCAATAGTTGCGTTTTCTCCCATCCGCGCAGCCGTCGTGAATGCTTTGGCTGCGAAGTCCCAAGGAACCACTGCCGCTACACCTACCCGCAGCACGGGAAGCTCCGTCACGTCGCCGCCGTCCGTTATAGCCGCGCAGCTCAGTGCCCCACAATTTCGCCGCGCCACCGCTGACCAGCGCCACCAACGACCGGTGATCGTGGTACCGCCGGCCGGGCCGCAACCTGCGCAGCAGGCCCCAACAAGACCGAGCCAAACGGCAAGCGTCCAACCGACCGTTACAGATTTGAGTGTACCGCTGGACACGTTCCAAATGGTGAGCCTTGACGGCTACAGCCTAAGAATCGCAGTCCACGACGACGGACCCGACGAAATTCGCGTCGTCCTCGGCTACAGCAATCCCGTCAGACTCTCAAAGAACGGCGGTTTCGAATCCGGCCAGACCGAAACACCGATCTACTCGCACGGAAAAGCAGAACTGTTTTACGTCAACGAGATCCATGATCACATTGGTCACTGTAAGCTTCGGCTCAGAAGCAGGTGATGGGGCGGACACTCGGAGTCCGTTTATCCAACGCGGTTTATAATGGCCTCGAACGCGGCATTACTCAGGCTGATTGGCTGCGAAGAACTGCTTCTGGATCGTGAGCAGCTCTCGTCTGAGTTTATTCGCTTCGTCCGCTCGCTGCTTTGCGTCAGCCGTCGAGACTTTAACCGGCTTTGCTTCGCCGCGCTGGTATCGCACAAAAGTCACTTGGTCCGTCGTGCCGAGGGCGGCGATCGCGTCCTCCGACGTGTCGATGTGGTTGTGCGCAAGCATGTTTCGAAAATCCCGAAGACTGTCGAGCGCTTGCGCAATCGGGGATGCGCCTTCAGCAACTCAGGAAACTCTTGCTCCAGAATCTTCTCCAGCAGCGTTGTCTTTTGTGCAGAACGCATCGGATTGGCCACTTCTGAGAAAAAGAACATCCGTCGCTTCCGGTCGGGACAAAAATAATGCGCGATGATGTCTGTCAGTAAAGTGTCGATCCATGCGGTGCCGTTCAGAAACTCGCCGCGCAGGCGTGATGCAAACTGATGCAAACTATGCGCCCGCACGAGTTGCTCGGGGTCCTCTCGTGAGCATCCGCCATTTCACGCGAACACTATCATGATCGCGCTACGATAGGAAATAGGACAGAATTCCGACGCTAAAGCCATCTACCTGCAACTCGCGTCTTCGTGGATCATTCGCGCCTCAAGCGAATTTCGATGGAGGCCGCGCTGGTGCTCGTGGAGGAGATGTCCGCCGGTGAAGTTGACGACCGCACAGAAGGTTTTGCAAGGCAGCCTGGCCACTCGATTGAGCCGCGACCTTATAAAAAGCACCGTAGTATTCTGCGCGGATCGGGCCTGCTTGTCCCACCCTTGGTTTCCGTCGAGACTTGTCCCAATTGAGATCGGTTTCCCTCGTAGAGGGGTGGAACGTCAGGGCCCGGCGTCCGGATTCAGGTGGGACAAGTTCCACCCGGCGCCGGCCGGATTCCATTTTTTGTAGGTGCTTGATTCTCTCCTTTTCGCCCGTTTTCCCGGCTCGTCTCGCATTTTGAGCAGGTGGGACATATCAATCGCCAATGTTCAATTACAGAGGTGAAGCAGATGCTCTGCCTATTTTATATGACATATATCAACTGTGATTTTCGCAAACGATTTGTGCAGGCA
>JACCXL010000221.1 GCA_013697015.1 Chthoniobacterales bacterium
GGCTAAAGCGTTCGGTATCATACCTGCGCGCTGGAATTCTTCGCGCTTTCCGGGAAAACCATTGTATCTGATTGCAGGTAAACCACTCCTGCAACACGTCTGGGAACGAAGCCGGCGCGCCAAAGCACTCGACTCAGTTGTTGTTGCGACCGACGATATGCGAATCGCCGAGGCCGCTTTCGGCTGGGGAGCCGAGGTTGCCCTAACCTCGCGGCGTCATCAAAGTGGAACGGATCGCATGGCGGAGCTCGTCGCAAAGATCCGAGATGCCCGCTTCCTGATAAATATTCAGGGCGACGAGCCGTTGATCGAGCCCGGACTAATCGATCGCATCGTTGGAGTGCTCCGCGACCACGCAAAGGTGCAGATGGTGACAGCCGCGCACCCGTTCTCAGAAACCGCGGACATTCGATCCCCTCACCAGGTCAAGGTAGTGCTCGATCGGAATAATGACGCCCTCTACTTTTCGCGCTCAGTGATTCCGTTTGAGCGGGCGGCAAAAGCGCAGCCGCGCCATCTGCGTCACCAGGGAATCTACGGTTATCGCCGGGCCATGCTGCTGCGGCTGGTGCGCTGGAAACCGACGCCGCTCGAAATCTCGGAATCGCTGGAGCAATTGCGCGCGTTGGAGAATGGGGTAAAGATTCGGGTGGTCGTGACCGCTCGCGGCTCACCCGGCGTGGACACACTGGAGGATGTGCCGGCGGTCGAGCAGCGGCTTCTTTCCGGCGGGAAGTCGGCGGTGCAGCGGAGACCTCGCAGGCACGTATGAAATATATCTTTGTCACTGGTGGCGTGGTGAGTTCGTTAGGCAAAGGCCTCGCGGCGGCAGCGCTCGGCACTTTGCTGGAGCTGCGTGGTCTACGAGTGGTTTTCCAGAAATTCGATCCCTATCTCAATGTGGATCCGGGTACGATGAACCCGTTTCAGCACGGCGAGGTTTACGTCCTCAACGATGGCGCGGAAACTGATCTGGATCTGGGACACTACGAGCGCTTCACCAACTGCGTTCTCTCGCGCAACAATAATCTCACCAGTGGTCAGGTCTACGAGCGCGTGATTCTGAAAGAGCGGCGGGGCGACTATCTCGGCAAGACCGTGCAGGTGATTCCGCACGTCACCGATGAAATAAAAAATCGCATCCGCGAGATCTCAGACGAAGCGAAATACGATGTCGTGATCACCGAAATTGGTGGAACGACTGGAGACATCGAAGGCTTGCCGTTCCTCGAGGCGATCCGGCAGTTCATTCTCGAAGTCGGGGCGCAGAATGTCGTCAACGTGCACGTTACGCTGGTCCCCTTCATCAAGGCGGCGGGTGAGCTAAAGACGAAGCCGACGCAGCAGAGTATCGCGAAGCTGCGCGAAATCGGCTTGCAACCGCAGGTCGTGATTTGCCGGACCGAGCTACCGCTGGACGCGGAAACGCGGCAGAAGCTCTCGATGTTTTGCAGCGTTTCCCCGAAGGCGGTGATCGAAGCGCGCGACGTCGCCCACACGATCTATGAAGTGCCGCTGATGCTGCACGACGAAGCGCTCGACGAACTCGTTTGCGAGTTGCTGCATCTGCAGACGCCGGCGCCAGATCTCGCGCATTGGCGAAAATTTGTCGAGCGCGTGGTCAGTCCGAAGAAGCAGGTGAAAATCGCGGTCGTCGGGAAATACATTGATTTGCAGGATGCCTATAAAAGCATCTACGAATCGCTCACCCATGCGGCCGCCAGCCAGGATTGCGGTATTAATCTCAAACTGATCGATGCGGAAGCGTTGCAGGATGGGATCGACGGACAACTGAAGGATGTCGCCGGCGTGCTCATCCCCGGTGGATTTGGCGAGCGCGGCGTGGAAGGAAAAATCAAGGCGGCCCGGTTCGCTCGCGAGCAAAAAGTTCCGTATCTCGGCCTCTGCCTTGGCATGCAGGTCGCGACGATTGAATTTGCACGCAACGTGTGCGGCCTGGAGAAAGCGAACAGCACGGAGTTCGATCAGGACGCGCCGGATCCTGTCATCTCACTCCTTGAGGAACAGCGGGACGTGCGGAAAAAGGGAGCCAGCATGCGTCTCGGCACGTGGCCGACAAAAATCGCGCACGGCACGCTTGCGGAAAAAATTTACGGGAACAACGAAGTGCTCGAGCGGCATCGGCATCGTTACGAATTCAACATGAAGTATCGGGAGAAAATGGGCGAAGCCGGCTTCACCATTTCGGGCACATCTCCCGATGGCTCGCTCGCCGAACTGATTGAACTGCGCGATCACCCCTATTTTATGGCCTGCCAGTACCACCCGGAATTTCAGAGCAAACCAAATAAGCCGCATCCGTTGTTCAAGGGGTTCATCCAGGCTTGCTTGGCGCATCAGAGTTGAGCGCCGGGAACGGACGCGGCCCGGCGCAAACGATCCATGATCGCGGCGCCGATTCCCTCATCCGAAACTGCTTCCGCGACAATCAGGTCGAGATTCGCTCGATCGAGCTCGCGCAAATATCGGAACAGGTGCGCGGCCGCTTCCTTCAAATCGCCATCGGCGCTCAGCGTGCGAACTTCCGAAAAGCCGTCGGATTTCGAAGAAGAACGCCACGCGAGCAACCCACACTTTGTGGCTGGGGGTATGGCGAATTCATCAGCACTGTTCACCACAACCAGACGAGTCCGCGGCGCATAATGCGTTGGCAGCTGGCCTGGTGCGGACACACGCAGAATGTGATTGGCTATGCTAACGGAGCCGAAATCGGCCAAATGCTCTGCTGTGACCGGGCCTTTGCGTAAGATTTCTATCTTGCCGCGTTCCACGCGGACGATCGTCGATTCCAATCCGTGGCTTGTGTCGCGTGCATCAACGATGAGAGGAATCCTGCCGTCCAGTTCCTCCGACACATCGCCCGCGCGAGTCGGACTAATCCGGCCAAACCGGTTCGCGCTCGGCGCTGCGAGTGCGCCGCCGAACTCGGCCGCAACTGCGGAGAAAACGGGATGCGCGCTCACTCTCACCGCCACCGTCGCGAGACCGGCTGCAACGACATCGGGAATCACTTCGCGCCGCGGCAGGACAAAGGTGAGAGGTCCCGGCCAGAACCGCCCCATCAGAGCGCGGATCAATTCCGAGCTAGCACCGGGAATTTCGGCGATTCTTTCCGCCATCTCGATGCTGCCGACATGAACGATCAGGGGATCGAAGCGGGGCCGATGCTTCGCCTCGAAAATTTTCAGGACGGCAGAAACGTTCAGAGCATCTGCCGCCAATCCATAAACTGTTTCCGTCGGTAGAGCGACAAGTTCGCCGCTGCGCAAAAGGTGCACCGCCTCGGCGATCGCACTTTCTTTTTCGGCCGCTGAATCTGCGGCGACGACGCGCGTTTTCAAGACCTTGCGTCGCCGAGTGCCGCCCGCGCTTCCAGCACTTTTCTGACGGCCGCATCCGCGCTGCTGGCCGTTGCCGTCAGATGTCCCATCTTGCGTCCGGGCCGCGGCTCTCGTTTCCCATAAAGATGTAAATGGACGCCGGGCGTGCCTAAGGCCCGCGCCCAGTGGGGTTCGCCATTTTGCCAGGCATCGCCCAAAAGGTTTGCCATGGCGGTCGGCTGCAAGATTTCTGTGGCGCCCAGCGGCAGTCCGCAAACCGCGCGCACTTGCTGTTCAAATTGGCTGGTCGCGCAGCCTTCGATGGACCAGTGACCGGAGTTGTGGGGACGCGGAGCAAGTTCGTTCACCAGCAGTTCACCGTCGGAGCGGAGGAACATTTCGACCGCCAGCAGTCCGACGAGATCGAGTTGTTCTGCGATTGTGCGCGCGAGAAGAGCCGCATTCTTTTCCACTGCGGGCTCGATCTTTGCCGGCACTGAAGTCACGTCGAGGATATGATGGCGGTGCACGTTTTCGCAAACGGGAAAGGTAGAGCTAGAGCCGTCCGCGCCTCGCGCCACGAGAACGGAAACTTCTTTCTCGAAATCGACCGCGCGCTCTAAAATCAGTTCGTCGCCGGGACGAGCCGCCCAGATTTCATCCACGTTTTCCTGCGCAAAAATGCGTCGCTGTCCTTTCCCATCGTAGCCGAAAGAAGCACTCTTAAGAATCGCCGGTCGCCCAATTTGATCGAGCGCTGCCGCTAATTCCGCGGCACTACGAACGGCGCGGAAAGAAGCCACCGGCAAATTCCCTTCGGACAAAAACGTTTTCTCGCGCAGCCGATTTTGCGCGGTATTTAGGATGGCCCCGGCGGGGCGCACGACGCACAGAGCAGCGCACCAATCGATGGTTTGGGCCGGAATATTTTCGAACTCAAATGTGAGCACATCGAGCTGCCGCGCAAAGCGACCGACGGCCTCTTCATCCGCGTAGGAAGCGGTCGTGGTCGCATCCGCCAATTGACCGGCCGGGCTGTTTTCTTCCGGCGTGAAAACATGGACGCGGTAACCCATCCGCCGCGCGGCCATCGCAAACATGCGTCCCAGTTGGCCGCCGCCCATCACGCCGATCGTGGCGCCGGGCAAAAACTGCGGCATCATGGCACCCGCTGCGCGAGCACCGCGTCCGTCTGCTGCCGACGAAACGCTTCCACCCTGGCGCGTATCGTGAGGTCGCCGAGACCGACAATACTGGCCGCGAGCAAGGCCGCATTCTTGGCCCCGGAAACGCCGATGGCGAGAGTTCCGACCGGAACGCCTGCTGGCATCTGCGCGATCGACAGCAACGAATCAACCCCGTGCAACGCGTGCGATTGAATCGGCACGCCGAGAACAGGAAGCCAGGTATGCGCCGCCACCATCCCCGGCAGGTGAGCCGCGCCGCCGGCGCCGGCGATAATGACCTGGATTCCCCTGCCCGCTGCGGTGCGGGCGAATTCCGCCATTAGTTCCGGAGTGCGATGGGCCGACACAATTCGGTGTTCGTGCGCCACGGCCAGCTCCGACAAAAGATCGACGCAGTGGCGCATCGTCTCCCAATCGGACGAGCTTCCCATCACTACGGCGACGAGCGGGTCTGCGGTTTTCTGATCAACCATGCCTGCGCTCCACCAGTTCCCTGCAACGGGCGCGATTGCAAAGGTAATTCTGGGGACGACAGCCGCGTTCACAGATTGCATCGCCGGGCTGCGCTTCGATACTAGCGGCGATGCGCAACTGCGGCCAGGCGATCGTGTTGATCGGTTTCATGGGAAGCGGAAAATCAGCCGTCGGCCGCGCCGTTGCCGCGCGGATGGGCGTAGTTTGTCTTGATACCGATCAGATGGTTCGAGTCCATGCCGGTCGTGGAATACCGGAAATCTTCGAGCAACTGGGCGAAGAGAGATTCCGTGAGATGGAGGCTGAATCGCTGGAAGAGTTGTCTGGCGACAAGCCTGTGGTGGTGGTTACGGGTGGTGGCATTGTTCTGCGGAAGGCAAACGTGGAGGTGCTGCAGCGGCTTGGTCTACTCGTGTATCTTTTTGCGGATGAAGAGACCCTCTTCCAGCGCGTTGCGCAATGCGACAACCGGCCGCTGCTGCGCACCGCGGATCCGCGCGCCACGCTTCATGAATTACACACGGCGCGAAAGCCACTTTACGAAGAGGCAGCCGATTTGAGCATTGATACTTCGCGACGTTCGATTCCGCAGGTTGTCGAACTGGTGCTGCACGACATCGCGGCTGCGTGCACAGCGAAACTATGATGCCAACGATCAATCCGATGCAGGTCGCGCGTCCTGCATATACTGGGGCCGAAGCTTTCGCGCTGAAGGCTGAGCTTGCTGTCCGCGCGCGCGCGCTGGGTTTTGACTCGTGCCGCGTGGCCGTAGCCGCACCTCCGCGGCATGGATCCGAATTCAAGCTGTGGCTCAACGAGGGCGCCGCCGGCGAAATGACATGGATGGCACGCAGCGAGGAGAAGCGGCTTGATCCCGAAGAAGTTCTCCCTGGAGTTCGCAGCGTGGTCGTGCTCGCGATGAACTACTGGCAAGGCGAAAGACCTCGAACCGAGGCTGGGCCGGCGCACGGACGGACTGCGCGTTATGCGTGGGGGCAGGATTACCACGACGTCATTGCCGCGCGTCTGCGTGCGTTGGATGAATTTCTGACGCAGCGCGGCGGCTCGCAGA
>JACCXL010000240.1 GCA_013697015.1 Chthoniobacterales bacterium
AGCACGACCCGAATACCGCTTTGCCTTGGGACCGCGCCCGGCCTGCCGTGCGCGCGGCGTGGGATCGCGTCTCCGGCGTCGTCACGCCCAGAGATCCGGATCGCGGGACGCGCGCGGGCTTGTAGAAGATCGAGCTACCGCCACTCGTGCTTTGGATACTTGCGCTGTAGCTCTTTTTTGATCCGTGGGTAGGCGTCCGCCCAGAAGGACGCAAGATCACTTGTGACCTGAATGGGTCGGTGGTTCGGCGCCAGAATCTGGATCCGAACTGGAACGCGCCCGCGGCCGACGCTGAAACTGCGTTCTTCGCCGTACAATTCCTGTATTCGCGTCACGATCGTTGGCGGCTCGTCGGCTCGGTATGTGATTTTCGCGGAGCGTCCGGAGCGCAAATGGATTCGCTCCGGCGCGAGGTTATCGAGTTGCCGAAGCTGTTCCGCATTCAGCCAGGATTTCACTGCCGGACAGACCGCGCGCTCCTTGATTTCTTTGTAGCTCGTGGCTCGCTCGCAGATCTGTTGCAGGATGAGCCGCTTCTCCGCAACGCCGATTTCCGGGATGCCCGCGTCGGGAAACGTTCGAGCCACAAAATTGACGCGCTCCACCCATTGTTCCACGGCGCTGTCCCACTTTTTCAGCGGACACCTCCCGCTGAGGATTTCATCGGCCAGCATCGCGGCCGCTGGCCCAGGAGGGATTTCGGCGGCGTTCCCGCTCCGCAGCGCCAGGTCTCGAAAAAACGTGAAGCGCCGCGCGATCACCCGGCGCGAGCTTGTTTCGAATTCGACCACCAGTTCGTCCCTCATCGCTTCCGGGAATAAATCGCGCAGCCATGCTTCTTCGATTTTCGTGGCCAACGTGAGCAGCACATGACGCGTGCTATCAGCGCTTTCGATCTCCCGGATTTCTGAGGCCACAAGCAATGAGGCCGCGTGCACAGAACTCTCCCGCGCGAGAACTCCACGTCGCCCATGCACCAGGGCGCAACGCAACGTTCCCGCATCCAGGCGCGCCGCGACCTGGTCGGGGAAACCGGCCAGGACACATCTTTGCAACGCGCCCAAGGCAAGCGCGCCGGTTTCCAAAGGAAGACGCTCCTCGCGCGCGATCGAGAGGAACTGCTCTGATAATTGCGCCGCCTCACGCGCGGCCACCGCATTGATGCCGTAGCGTGCGCAGCGCCGGGAGTCGAAGTCGTTCTTTTCCGCAAAACGAAACGCGCGCATCAAAAGGAAGAGATCGGATTCCGTCTCGCCTCCAAACAAATCGTCCCGTTCCTCCCGCATCTGCTTGCCCTCCGCCCGCCGCCATAAATTACGGCCTTGAGTCAACCCTGCGATCAAAGCGACGCCCGGAATACATTTCTCGCGCTCCGCGGCCAGGAACATGCGCGCGTATCGCGGATGCACGGGAAAGGAGAGCATTCTTCGCCCGAGCGGTGTGATGAGGGGCGCTGCGGCAGAATCGGCGACCGTAGAAAGCGCGCCGAGATCCACCAGAAGTTGTTCCGCCCGTTCCACGGCGAGCGGATCCGGCCGTTCCAGCCAATCAAAATTCCGGACATCCTCAACGCCGCTCGCTTTCAGCGTCAGCACGACTTCCGCGAGATCTAGTCGTTTTACTTCCGGCAGCTCTTGCGCCTGACGCTCGAGGTGCTCGCGTTCAGTCCAGAGACGCAGGCATAATCCGGGTGCTGTTCGCCCAGCGCGACCGGCTCGTTGTTCCGCGGAAGCGCGACTGATCTTCTCGATCAAGAGTGTGTTGAGCCCGCGCCGTGCATCGAATCGCGCGATGCGAGCCAGCCCGCTGTCGATCACGACGCGCACGCCATCGATGGTCAACGATGTCTCCGCAACATTGGTAGCAACGATCACCTTGCGCTTCTCGTAGCGACGGAGCGCGGCATCCTGCTCCTGTGGCGGCAGTTCGCCGTAAAGCGGGAGCACGACCAAATCATCTCCGCCACGGCTCGCTTTGAGGGCTGAGATGGTGCGCTGGATTTCGTACTTTCCGGGCATGAAGATGAGGACATCGCCCTCCGTGTGCGCCGCGATGCGTTCGAATTCATCGGCGGCAAGATCGGACATCGGGTAGTCGTCTCCGCCCATTGGTTTCGCCAGGTACTCGACTGCCACTGGATGCACGCGACCCGCTGAGCGCAAAACCGCGCAGGGAGCCAGATAGGACGCGAGAGTTTCGCTCTCCAACGTGGCCGACATCACCAGGATTTTCAGCTCCGGCCGGATGTTTCGCTGGAGCTGGAGGGCTCGGGCGAGCGTGATGTCGCCGTACAAATGACGTTCGTGAAATTCGTCGAAGATAATAGCCGCGACGTTGCGCAATTCGGGGTTCTGAAGCAGCTGACGAAGCAGAATTCCTTCGGTCACGAATCGAATGCGCGTTCGTGCTGACGTGACATTCTCGAATCGAATTTGATAACCGACCTCGTCGCCGAGCTCCACACCTCGTTCCGCCGCGACACGCCGGGCGAGAAGACGCGCGGCGAGGCGGCGCGGCTGAAGGATCACCACCTCGTCGCCTGAGAGGAGATCATGGTCGCGCAGGATTTGCGGCACCTGCGTCGATTTGCCGGAGCCGGTCGGCGCCTGCACGATCAGGCGCCGCTGGTCGCGCAGACTCGAAACGATCGCGTCTTCCAGTTCGAAAATGGGCAGAGCGCGGCGCGATCTGCCGGTAACGGCATCGCGCATCATCCGGTCGCAGGCAGGCCCGGTTTGTGCAGAAGCGCGACGCCGCAGGCATCCTTGTAGAATGCACGCGGTCCCTCCATTGAGGATGCTTCGCCATTGAGGAGGATCGATTCGCAGCCCGGAGTTTTGCGGCGCCATTCCTCGAAAGCACGCCTAACTCCCCCTGCGCCGGTAACGTCGAATCCAGCTGCAAATGCACTCACATCGTGCAGTACGATCAGGCCGCCGCTCGCCAGGGCCGGATACCACAAAGCGAGCTCCGCCGCGGTGTCATGATATTGATGCGAACTATCGATCAGAATAAGATCCGGCGGAACCCCCAGATAACGGCGCGCCAGCACCACAGTCTCAGCGGCAGTGGAATCACCGCGCGCGATCTCGACTACGTCGCTCAGTCCGGCACGCCCGATCCAGCGGCGCGAAATCGCGCACATTTGTTCATCGATATCGAGACTGAACAATGCGTGCTCCGCGGCCAACCGCCTCAGCATCCAGCCGAGCAGGAGCGCAGAATAACCTGCGCACGTTCCGAGTTGCACGATCCGCTCGACCCGATTCCCCATAATGAAGCCGTGCAGCAACGAAATCAGCGGAACCGCGCATTCTCCGATCATCTGGCTTCCGTCCGTCGCCCCGTACCACTCCTCGAGCACGCGCCACTCTTCGTCAGTCAGCTCGCCATAAACCGGCGGGACATAATCCATGCCCGGTAGCCGATGCCACCAATAGCGAGGACTCTCCGCCTTGGTCCAACGGCGCGAACGGAGGGGCTGCTCGTTCATGCAAAATTCAGCGACCGGGTCGCGCGGTGATGACGGCGGCGTGCCTGCCGTTACGGCGCCAGACGCCAGATCGCCCACGTGCCATTGGGTTCGCGAGTATAACAGAAACGATCGTGCAACCGGTTGGGGCGGCCTTGCCAGAATTCGATCCGGTCTGGCTGCACGCGGTATCCGCCCCAGTGCGGCGGTAATTCGACTTCGCGATTGGCGAAGCGTTCTTCCATCTCCGCAAGACGCGCATCGAGCACTCGGCGCGCGTCCACGACCTCGCTCTGGCGCGAGGCCCATGCGCCCAACTGACTCCCGCGTGGACGCGAATGAAAGTAAGTGTCCGACTCCTCCCTGGAGGTGTGCTCTACTCGCCCGTTGATGCGGATCTGGCGTTCTAACTGCACCCAATAAAGCGCGAGACCAACGCGCGGATTCGCTTCCATTTGTACGCCTTTTTCGCTCGCGTAATTGGTAAAAAAGACGAAGCCGCGCTGGTCGAATCCTTTCAGCAACACAACTCGGACCGAGGGCTGCCCATCGGACGTCGCGGTGGCAAGGCTCATCGCGTTCACATCGGGGATTCCCGCGGCCGCGGCGGCGGAATACCAGGCGCCGAATTCTTTGATCGGATCTGGATCGAGCTCCGCGCGGCGTAAACCATGTGCGGCATATTTGTTGCGCAAAGAAGCGAGATCGAGCGGTGGCGTCTCCATAATCCGATCGGACCCGACGACCGTATTGCGTCCGCCCCCGAATGTCGAAGCGCGTCTGCAATTTGAATCAGGAAAGCGGGAAAAGATGAAACCCGTATTTCAGAAACTCCAGCCTCCTGGCGCATGCTCAGTCGATTTCTTTTAGCTCTTGATAGAAGCTGCAAACGGAACGGGAGCCTCAGCCGTTTGGTCCCTGCGCTTCTAAAACGAACGGATTTTGAACGTCTGCAGCGTGTCTTCGCGACCCTGCCACTTCCCTTTCTTGTTTTCCTGCCTTCCTGATTCGCGATCTCTTTTTTCTTTTTCCAGGAAGACGAGACGGACCGACAGTCTCAAATTTCAATCAAGAAAAAAGGAAAGCAGGAAAAGATGAAACCGTATTTCAGAAACTCCGGCCTCCTGGCGCTAGTACGGTCGATTTCTTTTTGCTCTTGATAAAAGCTGAAAACGGAACCGAGCCTCAGCCGTTTGGTCCCTGCGCCTCTAAAACGAACAGTTTTTGAACGTCTGCAGCGTGTCTTCGCAACCCTGCCACTTCCCTTTCTTGTTTTCCTGCTTTCCTGATTCTCGAACTCTCTTTTTTCTTCTTCCTGGCTTCCAGATTCAATCCTGAACTACTCCGCATCCGCTAAAGCTGCGAGCGGAATGGCAACATCAGCCATTCGGTCGTTCGCTCCCAAAGTGATCGCTCGTTGAAGTTCTGCAGGGTGTATTCGCGCGCCTGTCGCAGGTCGTTCTCGAAGACTTCTTCCATGTCGCGTCCGAAGTGTTGGTCGTAGACGACGACATCGAGCTCCTCATTTATTTCCGACGAGCGAGCGTCCAGGTTTGACGATCCGAACATCGAGAACAAACCGTCCACGACCATGCATTTTTCGTGAATCATTGTCGGCTGATATTCGAAAATTTTCACGCCCCCTTCGAGCATCTTTCCGTAAGCGGCCCGACCGGCCGACGCGGTCAGCGGCTGGTCGTTATGTTTGCCCGGCAGGAGTATGCGGACGTCGACTTTCCGCCGCACGGCCTCGACGAGCTGCTCGACCTGATCACTTGTGGGCGTGCAATAAGCGTTCGTAATCCAGATCCGTTTCTGCGCGGCGGTGAAGGCTACGGCTTGCAGAAGTGGAATCGGCGCCATGGAAAAGGATCGCGAGCTCACCACCTGGGCGCTCAGATCGCCGGCGGGAGCCAATTTGGGAAATTGATCCGCGCCGGTCAGCGCCTCGCCGTAGGTTTTCACCCAGTGTTCCTGAAACGCGGCCTGCAATTTTGCGACGAGCGGCCCCTCCACACGCATTTGGGAATCACGCCAGTGATCCTGATCC
>JACCXL010000243.1 GCA_013697015.1 Chthoniobacterales bacterium
GAACGAGGTTTAAGCCCAGTTGCCCCAGCGTGCCGATGTAGGCGTAGAGAAATAATCCCGGAGCCTGCCCGATGGCCACCCAAAGGATGCAAGTCCGGAAACGGATCCGCGTCAGACCGTATAAATAGTTGAGCAAACTTGTTGGGAAAAGCGGGTGCAGCTGGCTGAGGAGAATGATCTTCCAGCCCTCGCGCTCTACCGCCGGCTCGAGCGCGTTTATGGTGCGATTTCGTAGAATACGCCGCAGGAATCCGCGCCGGCCCAGCCATCGACTGATGTAAAAAGAAATCGCGGCTCCGATCACATTCCCGAGCAGGACGATAAGAAAACCCCACCAAAGGCCAAAGAAAAATCCGCCTCCAATGCTGAGGACGCCGCCCGGCAAAAGCAGAACGTTACAGCAGGCGTAGAGGAGCGGATAGACGATCGCGCTCCATGCCCCAAGGTGCATGACCCGTAACTGAACTTCGGCCAGGAGATCTGCGATCGGGAAGACTCGCGCAAGCAAAACGATTCCGACCGTGACAGCCACCAGTCCAATAATCTGGATCGCTATGGCGCGCCGCACTTCTCTCATGCGCAATAGTCGTCACTTCAGATGCTCCGCGCAAATCCCGCCAGCTCGACGGTCGTCTGGTATTGCAGAAAAGGCGTGATTAGGTAGACGCCTGGAAAGCGCGCAAGCGCTGCGCGTGCAATTTCCTGTGCCAGTTTAACTCCGCAGGCGCGGCCGTCCTCCCCTTCGCGGCCCGCCATATCGGAACGAACCGCATCCGGAACGACAATCCCAGGAACCTCATTGTGCAAAAATTCTGCCTGCCGTCCGCTCAGCAGCGGCCATACACCGGTAAAGATCGGAATGGGCAAATGCGCTGTGCGCTGCTGCATCTTCTCGACCAACCGAATGTCAAAGACGGGCTGCGTCATCGCATATTGTGCGCCGGCCGCGACCTTCCGTTCCAACCGCTGCACCTGCGCGTCCATGTTCTTCGCGTTCGGGTTAAATGTGCACCCAATCACGAAACCGGTCGCCCGGTTGATTGCTTTCCCGGCTTGGCTAAAACCTTCGTTGAGCCGCTTGATGATCGCGATCAATCCGACGGAATTCACGTCGTAAACCGAAGCCGCTCCCGGATGATCGCCCACTCGCGCCGGATCGCCCGTGAGCGGAAGAACATGCCGCATCCCGAGCGCCGCCATGCCGAGAAGTTCGCTTTGCAAACCGAGCACGTTGCGATCACGACAGCTAAGATGCAGCAGAGGCATGATACCAAATCGCTCCTTCAACATCGCGCCGATCGCGAGATTGCTGACGCGCAGGATCGCGAGTGAATTATCTGCCAAGGTGATCGCGTCGCAACCGGCGCGGACAAGAGCCTGTGCACCGGTGAAGAATTTCTCCAGCGCCAGCGTCTTTGGAGGATCAAGCTCGCAGATGATCACGCGTTTCCCGGCCGCGATGCGATCGAGCAAACTCTCTTCGACAACGGCCGAAGGTTTCGTCGGCGCTACCACCGGCGCGCTCTCAATGACACGCACGACTTTGTTTCTGACCGGCTCAAGAGCCGCAAGCGCAGCCGCAAGCGCTCGAATGTGTTTCGGGTTTGTGCCGCAACACCCGCCGATCAGGCGCGCTCCTTGCGCGACCATCTCGCGGGCGGCGCCCGCGAAGTAATCCGGCGCTGTATAGTAGATGAAGCGCCCTTCGTGATATTTCGGATACCCTGCGTTGGCATAGGCAGCCGTTATAAAGCCGGCCGGAACACGCTCCAGGAGTTGTACCATCGCATGCGGTCCGTTCATGCAGTTCGCGCCCACAATTGCGGCCCCTAACTCTTGCGCACGAGCAAACGCCTCCCCGATCAGAACGCCCGATGCGAGCCGTCCTTCCGCCGCGCACGCAAATGAGGCGATCGCCGGAATATCCGTCAGTTCGCTTTTGCGACGAAGAGCGATCTCCATCTCGTCGAAATCCATGAACGTTTCAAAGAAGAGCACATCGACTCCGCCTTCCGCGAGCGCGGCGATTTGCGCGCCGAAACAGGCGGCTCGATCGATGCCGCGGGCCGCAGCTTCATCAGCCGTTATCCCGAGCGGACCGATGCTGCCCGCAACGCAGATGTTTTTGCCGGACGCGGCGTTCCGCGCTATCCGCGCCGCTGCGCGATTGATCTCTTCGACTCGGGCCTCGAATCCAAAACGCTCCAGACGAACAGCGTTGCCGCCGAAAGTATTCGTTTCGATGACCCGCGCACCTGCTCGGATGTACTCCTCGTGAATCTCCTGTATTCGAGCTGCTTCGGAGACGCATAATTCTTCGAAACACCGCTCCAGCGCCACGCCACGGTCCAGCAGCAACGTGCCCATCGCCCCATCGCCGCAGATCAAACTGTCCTGTAGCTCGCCTACTAGATCCATCGCCGTTGCGATTACCTTCTTGCAACGGGTTGGTCAAACTTGACTCTCGGAATCCGGTAGTTGCGGCTCTCGGTCATGCCATAATTACGATGGTGGATTTTAATAAGGTCGCGAAGCGTGCAGTAGCCATATTCCTTCTGCCATTTGCGTGGGCGTGGGTAGCAAGACAGGAGCAGCGCATTCTGGCGCAGGGGATCGCGTTGGATCCGGCTCAATCGGCGGACGCACGGGCTCTTGGGG
>JACCXL010000257.1 GCA_013697015.1 Chthoniobacterales bacterium
TGCGTGTGCAGTTTGATCGAGACGCAAAGACGACAGAGCCGCTTCATCGCTTCGGCCGCCTGCGCCATGCGATATTTGGCCGCGCGCTTCACGTCTTCGTCGCTTGGATGCGGGGTCATGCTGCTGCCGTAGCCAGCATCCACCACCATCTTTTCGCAGTAATGCGCCCAGCCTTCGATGAAGGCGTAGCTGCCGAAAATTTTCTCCGCTTTACTCGCCTTGGAGGCGTTCAAATGCAGGAACTGCACGTAATGTCCGGGATACGTTTCGTGAATCGAGATCACGTCGCCGCTGTAAAAGTTGAATGAGGTTAGCCACTGCTCTTTCTGGTTGTCCGGCCAATCCGACTCGGTTGGGGTGACGTAGTAGTAGGCTTCCGTGGCTTTGGCTTCGAAGGCACCCGGCGTGTCCATCGACGCGAAGCTGGTGGCGCGGCGATACTGCGGCATTTCTTTCAATTGTGCCCGCACGTCGGAAGGAATGCTGACCAGATGTTGGTCGAGCACAAATTGCCGGATCGCGTCGAGCTTCTGTGCCATGTCTGGCAGGAGATTTTCCGCCGTCGGATGCTCGGTTTGAATCTGCTTGAAAATGTCCGCGGCCGGCTTGCTCACATCGATTTTCCTGGCGGCTTCCGCAAACACCTTTTGCTCGTTTTTCAACTCGGCCAGACCGATCTCCAGAACTTTCGCCGGCTCGAGGTCGACCAGCTCACCTTCCTTGAGCATGCGATGATATTTTTCATCGCCGAGGGCGAAAGGCGCGTTCGCTTTTGGTAAGCGCTCTTTTTCGAGCCAGTTCGCGTATTCATTCAGAGCCATGGTCGCCTTGCGGTTCGACTGCTGGAAGCCAGCGACCAGCTTTTCGTCTTTCAAGCCAGCGAGTGCCTCGACCAGATTCCGCTTCATGAAATCGGCTGTCCCACGCGCGATCTGAATCGCGAGCTCGACGTACGGTTTGGGGAGGACCGGATTGAGATTCGTTTTCGCGGCAATGACAATGTTCGGCGCCTGATTCTCGATCGCGATGATGCTGCGAACGCGATCTTCGAGCGGTGCGAAGTTGCGCTTGATGTAGGCGTTGACGTCGATGGCGCGGGCGTAGGTCATCGGGTTTTGTTCGAACGACGACATGTCGCGAATCTGGAAGAGCTCGCGGTTGATCGACGTTTGCAGAAGGCGCAGATCGATCGCTTCCCGCGGGCTTAGCTTGCTGGCCTCAAACTTTTTCAGTCGTTCGTCGAAGCGTCGGAGGCGCTCGAGTTCGGCGTCGATTGCGAGCCGGGTGCATTCATTGACGCGCCCGTCGTATTCGTGAAACCCAAGTCCGGTCGCGGCGAGCGGGCGCCAGGTCAAATAGCCCTTGATGTATTCGTCGGCGACTTTCTCGAACTCCGCGTCGGAGGTGTTGAGGGCGGGCGAGGCGGTCGGCGGAGGAGAGGCGACAGCGACCGTGGCGGTCGGGCTCGGCGATGGTTTTGCCGGAGTGGTCGCGGCGGGCTTTGCGGACGGAGCTGCGCTCGCGCGATGGCTCGGTGTTGGGCTTGTTTTTTTGGGACTGCGGGAAGGCTTCGGCGTCGGCTTGGGAGTGGCGGTGGGTGTGGCACTCGGCGTCGTCGTTGCGCTCGGCCGCGGAAAAGGCGTCGTGACGGGATTGTTGAACGGGCTGCTGGCGAGCGAGAGCGCGCCAGCGACATAAATTGCGAACGGGTAAATTCTCTTCATGGCGCTCGGGCGGTTCGTCGGCCCGCAGTCTAGCCGACCGCTTGCGCGTTGCCAAAAAATTAGGAATGCGCGATGATCGTCGGCGTCCCATCCATCGACCTGCCTCATGAAACGCCGCCTTCTGGTCAGCACCTTCGCGGCCTTGTTATTCCTGAATGCTCTGCTCGGCCTCCGCTTTTACCGGATGCAGGCGGCGGAAACCGATGACGACTCTGGTTACGCGCAAATCTCGGTCTTCGCCAAGGCGGTGCAGCTCCTCCGCCAGGATTATGTGGATGGGAATAAGACGAGCTATCACGACCTGATTTACGCGGCGATGAAAGGGATGCTTTCGTCGCTCGACCCGCACAGTCAGTTCATGGATCCGAACGACTTCAAGGACATGCAGGACGACACGCGGAGCCGTTTCAACGGGCTCGGGATTGAAGTCTCGGTCAAGAATGGCGTGCTCACGGTGATCACGCCGATGGAGGATACTCCCGCGGCCAAGGCCGGAATTCTGGTGGGAGATCAAATCCTGCGGATCAATGGGACCTCGACGGAGAAGCTGGCCTTGACCGAGGCGATGAACGTGTTGCGCGGCACGGCCGGGCAAAAGGTCGCACTGACGGTGATGCATCCTGGGACCAGGGAAATCAAAGATTACGTGCTCGAGCGCGCGGAGATCAAAGTGCAAAGCGTAAAAGGCGTGAAGTTGCTGGATCCTGAGTTAACCGGCGCTTTCAAGATCGGCTACATGCGTTTGATTCAGTTCAACGAACCAACCGCGGACGAGCTCGCCAAAGCGCTCGATGAACTGCAAAAGCAGGGGATGCAGGCGCTCGTCCTCGATCTGCGCAACAATCCTGGCGGCTTGTTAAACAGCGCCGTCGATGTTTGTGCGCAATTCCTGGCCCCGAACACGAAGGTTGTCTCCACGCAGGGCCGGGTCGCGTCGCAACAGCGCGATTATGCCACGTCCGGCGGCATCAAGGAGCGACCACGTTTTCCGGTTGCGGTCCTCATCAACGAAGGCAGCGCCAGCGGCGCGGAGATCGTGGCGGGCGCGCTGAAGGATCTGCGCCGGGCGGTACTGGTGGGCGAAACCACTTTCGGCAAGGGATCGGTGCAGAACGTCATGCAGTTACCGGATGGCTCGGCCTTGCGTTTCACGACCGCGAAATACTACACGCCGAGCAAGCAGGTTATCCAGGGCAACGGGGTTTCGCCGAACATCCGGGTGCCCATGACGGCCGAGCAGGAGCGCGCGCTTTTTGTCCTTCGCAATTCCGATAATGTGAAGCCGGAAGACGAGAAAAACATCATCAAGGGCAAGGATCCTCAGATGCTGCGCGCGATCGACGCGCTGAAGGGCGTGATGGTCTACGCGCAAGAGAGTGCGCCGAAGATCGATCCGGTAAAGAAGTAGCAGGAGGGAGTTTTACCGCAGAGGACGCGGAGAGCGCAGATTTTAATTCATTTCTTCCTCCGCGCGCTCTGTGAACTCTGCTGTAAAATCCAATCCCGTTCTGCTGGCGATCGAAACTTCCTGTGACGAAACGGCGGTCGCGATTCTGCGCGGCACAACATTGCTTGCGAGCGAGATCGCTTCCCAAACCGCTGAGCACCAGCCGTACGGTGGAGTTGTGCCGGAGGTGGCTTCCCGTAATCATCTCGTGCAGGCGCCGAAGCTCCTCCGGGGAGCGCTCGAAGCGGCTGCTCTTTCGGTCGGCGAAATCGACGCGTTTGCGGCGACGAGTGGCCCGGGCCTGGCTAGTTCCCTCATGATCGGCGCCTCTCTTGCGAAAGGACTCGCGCTTGGATCGCGGAAGCCATATCTCGCCGTGAACCACCTGGAAGGACATTTATTGTCTCCATTTTTTCGCGATGATTTCGAAGTGCGACCGAACGTTGCCCTCGTCGTCAGCGGTGGGCACACCTTGCTGGTCGAGGTCCGCGCCATCGGCCAATACCGCATTCTCGGTCGCACACTCGATGACGCGGCCGGTGAGGCTTTCGATAAGGTCGCGAAAATGCTCGGGCTCGGTTACCCCGGCGGCCCGGAAATCGAGCGTCGCGCGGCTGGCGGCAAAGCCGATCGCTTCGATCTGCCGCGGAGCATGATCGGATCGGGTGACCACAATTTTAGCTTCAGCGGAATCAAGACGGCGGTGCGATATCTGTTGCCAGAACTGCAGGGCGATTACGTTGATGATCTTTGCGCGTCCTTTCAGAGAGCGGTTGTCGACGTGTTGGTCCGCAAAACAATAGCTGCCGCGCGTGCGTGCGGGGCCACACTTGTCACCCTCAGCGGTGGCGTGAGTTTGAACGAAAGGCTGCGCGAGGATTTGCGCGACGCGTGCCGACGCGCTCGATTGCAGTTTCTAGCCGCTGACGCACAACTTTGCACCGATAATGCCGCCATGATTGCGTTCGCCGCGGCGCTCCGCCTCGAGCGCGGCGATTCCACCGCGCTCACCGCCGAGATCGATCCTAACCTGGCGCTCGCGTAGCTCCCCGGATCAGTACTCGCGCGCGAGCAAGTAGTCAGCGAGCGCGCGCAGCGTTTCCGCGCGTTTGCCTAACGATTTCAATGCGTCGTGCGCCCGGCGCGTTAACCGGCTCGCCTCGACCCGCGATTTCTCCAGGCCGATGACTGCCGGATACGTCGCCTTCTTCGCTGCGGCATCTTTTCCTGCGCTCTTCCCGAGTTTCTCGGAAGTTTGGGTGACGTCGAGGATATCGTCGATGATCTGGAAGGCGAGGCCGAGCGCGTGCCCGAACTCCGTCAGCGCGCCCAGCTCTTTCCCGGTCGCATTGGCGCTCATCGCGCCGAACCGAAGCGAGGTTTCGAGGAGAGCAGCTGTTTTATTCTCGTGAATGTAACGCAAATGCTCGCGGCTAATGGTTTGACCTTCCGCTTCGAGGTCGGCGACCTGGCCGGCGATCAATTTGCGTGACCCGGCGGCAATCGAAATCTCGCGCAGTCTGGCGCGCAGATCGTAACGACGTGTGGCGGGGGAGCGGCTGACGATTTCAAACGCGATCGTAAGGAGCGCATCGCCGGCGAGCACCGCGATCCCATCGCCGAAGATCTTGTGGCAAGTCGGCCGTCCGCGGCGGAAATCGTCGTTGTCCATGCTCGGGAGATCGTCATGGATCAGCGAATAGGTGTGGATGCACTCCACCGCGCATGCGAACCGCATTGCGCCGTCGATTGCGCCTCCGCAGGCTTCAGCGGCGGCGATGCAAAGGATCGGACGCAGACGTTTGCCGCCAGCAAACAAGCTGTAGCGTATCGCCTTGTGTATGGTG
>JACCXL010000267.1 GCA_013697015.1 Chthoniobacterales bacterium
GAGTGGGGCGTGGTGAGCAGCGATTCGAACCCGGGGTTTCAGCCGTTCGGATTTGATGGCGGGCTCTTCGATGGCGC
Source organism: Chthoniobacterales bacterium (assembly GCA_013697015.1). Lineage (GTDB taxonomy): Bacteria > Verrucomicrobiota > Verrucomicrobiia > Chthoniobacterales > UBA10450 > JACCXL01. The sequence continues at coordinate 78 of JACCXL010000267.1, forward strand.
GACGGGGCTCGTGCGGTTCGGGGCGCGGGATTACCAAGCATCGGTTGGCAGATGGACGGCGAAGGACCCCGAGCAACTCAACGATGGCAGCAACGTTTACGTGTTTTGCCGTGCAGATCCCGAAAATTCGATCGATATCACAGGTCGCACTAGCACTGTCCTTCAATATGCGTGGTGGCTCGTGACGAGCGGTCCTGGGAATCCCTACGGTCCATTTCTCGACGCCATCGCTGCCGCGCAAGCGGCAGAAGATTTCAAGAAAAATCGAGAACAACTTGGGAACGATGGGAAACCATGGTGGATTGGAAAGGACAAATATTATCACTGTAAGGCTAACTGTGAGGCTACGAAGGATGGCGGGCTGACGGGAAGGGCGACCGCGCGCTTCGGCAGTTGGTTACACGAAGCAACGTCTAACGGCACCCCAAGCACCGAGCAATTTGCATTTGATGACAATCCTCCGTCGTTCACGCAAGCGGAAGACACCGCGAACGACTTTGTTGCGAATACCTTCGGACGGTCTTGTCCCGCTGATAAGTCGTGCGAGCAGCGATGTGGGAAGGAATATGCGTTTCCTCAGTAACTGGCGCGGGCCTGCCCTAATGGCCGTCATTTTCGTCGGCGTGGGAAGTATAATTATTGCCAAGAGAGTCCAGCGCGTTTCCGAATTCAGGTTCATTACTGCGCGCACCGTACACGAGCTTCCGCGGGAAGTTCCGACTGCGATCCGAAATTCCATCCCGCTCAGTGCCGAGGATCTTCGCGGCGCATTTAACATGGATACGCAGGAATATCGGACAACGTTCATTTTTAGAGATAATGGCGCAAGCGCTCTTAGCAATTATGCGGAAATCGGAGGTGCGATAGATCTTGGGGGGTGCGTCCCATTCGCCTGGTGGCCAAGAAAACTATGCGGAGTCGCAGAGACGTCGGCGCTTCGAGCGGCAGGATTTCGGGTCTTTCGAGTGACGCAAGAGTCGAATTTGCGAAGTGGTGTGGAACGCTCGTATATAGCTGTTAATGGAACGTCCGGATATTTCTATGTATTCTATCAATGAATATCTTTCTTGCGTGCCGCTCTTGAGCCCTCTTGACCTACGACGCCCTCTCGAGCCAGGCAGGTGATCCGGTGCCGTAGGGCATCATCGAGCGTGGTCAAGTCCCGAAATCTGTGTAAATCGGCTCGCAGAAGCTCCTCACTTTCTGGTCAGGCAGCCTGCTGAATTGCCTCCGGCTTGATTCGAAAGGCGCCGATGTAGCGGCGCGTCTTCCAGGTCCTCGTTGCTCGGATCGCGACGGCGACGATCAGCCGCATCGCGCTCGCTCGATCCGGGAACGCACCGACAGATCTGGTCCGGCGTTTTATCTCGCCGTGGAATCGCTCCAGGCCATTCGTCGAACGGATTTTCTTCCAGCGCTCTTTCGGAAAACTGAAGAACATCGTTGCGGCCGCGAAGCCGCTCTGGAGGCACTGACGGACTCCGGAAGCTCCTTCGAGAACCGCTCGGTGAATTCGTTCTGGCGGACCTTGGCGCCGGCGAGGTCCGGCGCGGTGAAATCTTCCAGACTTCGCGAGCGAGCCGCGCGCGAAGACGCTGGGGCGCCTTCGTCGTCACGTTTCGCTGAAGGTGTACGCAGCATCGCTGTTGCTTCGCTTCGGGCAGCGCGTGACGCACCGCGGCCGCGATCCCCGCGTGAGCGTCGGCGATGACGAGCTCGACGCCGTGAAGCCCGCGAGCGATGAGCTGCTCCAGGAGCGCGTCCCAACAAGCTACAGCTACGACGCCAACGGCAATCGCCTCACGAAGACCGAGGGCGCGGCGACCACGTTCTACGTCTACGACGACCACGTTCTACGTCTACGACGACCAGGATCGGCTGGTCTGCGAGCGGGCGCACGCGGCGCTCGACTGCGCGGGGGCTGCA
>JACCXL010000304.1 GCA_013697015.1 Chthoniobacterales bacterium
CGCCTTCGACACGATCTACGCGGAAGGGCAACGGCGTTACGTGGAGACCTTCAGTCCCTACATGCGCCAGTTCCTCGACCGCATGGACAAACCACGCGTCGATGAAATCCGCGGCATCCCGCCAGCGATCGCGATCGAGCAGTCGAATCCGGTGAAAAGTTCGCGCTCGACCGTCGGCACGATGACCGAGATCAACGATTATCTGAAATTGCTCATGCCCCGCGCGGCCCGCGCGTTTTGCCCGAGCTGCGAGCGCGAGATCCGCCCGGAAACCGCAAAGTCCATCGCGGACGAAGCACTGCGCGAACTGAGCGGCGCGACCGTGCTCCTCACCTTCTGGGTGTCCGTGCCGGCCAAAACGGAGCCGCGCGAGTTCTTCGCCTTTTTGCAGCAGCAGGGTTATCTGCGCGTTTGGTTGCACGGCGAGATCGTGCGTTGCGATACCGCCAAAGCGGTGGGGCGACTCGGCGCGCGCGTCCAGGTCATCCAGGATCGGCTCACGATCTCGGAAGAAACCCAGCCCCGCTTAATCGAATCGCTCGAGACGGCGCTCCGTTTTGGGAAGGACCGGATCAACTTCGTCAACGTCGAGACGCAAGCGGAGTCACCATTCTCCACCGGGTGGCATTGCGCGCACTGCGATCTCGATATCCGGCCGCCCACACCGGGTCTCTTCAGTTTCAATAATCCGCTCGGCGCCTGCCCGGCATGTCGCGGCTTTGGTCGCACGATCGCGATCGATCTGGATCGCGCGATTCCGGATCGGTCGCTCAGCATTGCGCAGGGAGCGGTGCGAGTGTTTCGCGGGGAAGAGATGGGCGAATCACAGCGGGATTTAATTCGAGCGTGCGCGCGCGAAGAAATTGACGTGCACGCACCCTTTGAGGAGCTGCCGCAAGCCGATCAGGACTTCGTCATCAACGGCGAGAAGAAGGAGGGCGACTACGTGGAAGATGAGGAGAGCGACCGCTGGTACGGCGTGCGCGGGTTCTTCAAATGGCTGGAGAGCAAGACTTATAAAATGCACGTGCGAGTGCTGCTCAGCCGCTACCGCGCCTATACCACTTGTCCAAGCTGTCGCGGCGGCCGGTTCCAAGCGGAGACGCTCAATTATCGTCTGGTCGCCGGATCGCCCGGCCGCGCTCTGACTTTACCCGAAATCGCCGCGCTCTCGATTCTGGAGGCGCGTAGCTTCCTCAGCGCCGTGACCCTTCCGCCTAACGAGTCAACTGCGGAAATACTACGCCAGGAAGTGGACGCACGGCTTCGCTATCTCCGCGATGTCGGGCTCGGGTATCTAAGCCTCGATCGCTCGACGCGCACCCTCAGCGGCGGAGAAGTGCAGCGCGTCAATCTCACCACCTGTCTCGGCGCTTCGCTCGTAAACACGCTCTTCGTCATGGACGAGCCGAGCGTGGGCCTGCATCCGCGCGATGTCGGGCGGCTCATTGGTGTGATGGAAAATTTGCGCGACAAAGGCAACACGCTTCTCGTGGTTGAGCACGAAGAAGCGATCATTCGCGCCGCTGATAATTTGATTGATATCGGTCCCGGACGGGGCGAGCGCGGCGGCGAACTCGTCTTTGCCGGACCGCTCTCTGAATTGTTGCGGCATCCCGGTTCGCTCACCGCTGATTATCTCGCCCGGCGAAAAAGCATTCCCGTCCCGAAGAGTCGGCGTGAGTCCAAAACCGCTCTGCGCATCACCGGCGCGCGTGCGCATAATTTGAAGAACCTGAACGTCGATATCCCACTGAGCGTTTTCACCTGCGTGACTGGCGTTTCCGGTTCCGGAAAATCGACCCTGATCCACGACGTGCTCTATCGGAATCTGCTCCGCGGGAAAGGCCAGCCCACGGAACAAGAACCTGGAGCGTGCAAATGCGTGACGGGAATTCATCGCGTCGGCGAAGTGGTGATGGTGGACCAGGCGCAACTCGCGCGCACGCCACGCTCCACACCGATCCTGTATCTTGGTTTATACGATCGGGTCCGCGAGCTCTTTGCCGCCCTGCCGGAGGCGATGGCCCAGGGGCTGACCGCGAGCGCTTTCTCCTTTAACTCCGGGAGCGGACGCTGCGAACGCTGTTGCGGCACGGGCTTTGAGAAGATCGAGATGCAGTTCCTAAGCGATCTCTTTGTGCGCTGCGCCGAGTGCGAGGGACGTCGCTTCCAACCGCACGTCTTGAAGATAAGACTGCACGGGAAATCGATTCACGATTTGCTCGAGCTGACGGTCAATGAGGCGATTCAATTTTTCGCTCGGATCGGCGAATCGACACGACTGGGCGATCCGCTCGATGTGCTCGATGAAGTGGGCCTCGGATATCTGCGGCTGGGGCAGCCGTTAAACACTCTCTCGGGCGGCGAATCTCAGCGCCTCAAGTTGGTGGCACACCTCTCGAGCCGAAATGATGAGCCGCCGCGCGCAGAGATCGGCAAAGGCACGCTTTTCATCTTCGATGAGCCGACGACAGGTCTCCATTTCGATGATGTCGCGCTCCTCGTGAAGGTGTTCCAGCGCCTCGTGCACACTGGTCACAGCGTCCTGGTCATCGAACACAACCTCGAAGTGGTGAAGTGTGCCGATTGGGTGATTGATCTGGGACCTGAAGCAGGTCGCGATGGCGGAGCGCTCGTCACCGCGGGCACTCCTGAGTGCGTCGCGAAAGTGGAAGCCAGTCACACGGGACGGTATCTTCGCGGAGTTTTGGGGAGCGCACGCGCCTCGCGTGCTGTCCGCGGCGGCCCGCCGCAAAATGGGACGGCGGTCAGCTACTCGCAAGACGACCAGGATGAAGGCCACGTTCTTCTCCGCGCGGCCGAAGAACCGTTCGGCGAATCGCCAAACGGTGCACGCGGATCCCCCGCGCTCCCCAGAGGAATTCGCGGCGGTGGAGATCGGATCGATAACGGCGCCATCCGCATACACGGGGCGCGCGAGCACAATCTGAAGAATATCTCGCTCGCTATCCCGCGCGATCAGATGGTGATCATCACCGGGCTGAGCGGCTCGGGAAAATCAACTCTTGCCTTCGACATCCTGTTCTCGGAAGGGCAGCGGCGTTTTCTCGACAGCATGTCGCCGTATGCGCGCCAGTTTGTCGAGCAGCTCGAAAAGCCCGATGTGGATTTGGTGGAGGGCGTGCCCCCTAGCGTGGCCATCGAGCAACGCGTCACGCGGGGCGGCGGAAAATCGACCGTCGCGACCGTCACGGAAGTCTATCATTTCCTGCGCCTTCTTTTTGCCAAAACGGGCACCCAATTTTGTCCGGATTGCGATCTGGCGGTGGAAAAGCAGAGCCTCGCGGCGATCGTGAAACAGGTGGAGACTGCGGCGAAACGCGGCCCCTTGAGAGTGCTGGCTCCACTCGTGAAAGCGCGCAAGGGTTTTCACACCGATGTGGGTCGGTGGGCTGAGCGGCAGAGCTTCGACACCTTACTCGTCGACGGCCAGCTTATCCCGGTCGCGCAATTCCGAAAGCTCGAGCGTTTCAAAGAACACACCATCGACGTGGTCGTGGGAACGATCGACGCCCGGCGCATTCTGAAGGCCCGCAATCTCGTCCAGCGGGCGCTCGAGATCGGCCGTGGCACGGCACATTTGCTCGATACAAAGCGGCAGCTCACCGTCATGAGCACCGAGATGAGTTGCCCCGGCTGCGGACGCGCGTTCGAAGAACTCGATCCGCGCCTCTTCTCTTTTAATTCGCCGCACGGCGCGTGCGATGAGTGCCACGGTTTTGGCGAGATATGGCCGGGCGCAGATCGTGCGAACGACGACAACAGCGGTGAATCAGTCCTGGCGTCCGAGCTGGCCGCCGACCGGGAGTTTGAAACAATCGAAAACGGTGAGGCCCGGCCTTGCCCGGCGTGTCATGGCTCGCGCTTGAACGCGATCGCGCGGCATGTACGCGTGCAGGGTCACACAATTGATAGTTTCACGGCGCTTTCCGCCGGGGAAGCGCGAGCGCTGGCGGACCGGCTGCGTTTCCGTGGAAATCAAAAGATCATCGCGGCAGATCTCGTTCCCGAGATCGAACAGCGGCTGCAGTTCATGGAAAACGTCGGGCTCGGTTATCTCGCGTTGGGCCGATCCGCCAAGACTCTGAGCGGCGGCGAATCGCAACGGATCCGGCTGGCAGCGCAGCTTGGCTCGAATCTACGTGGCGTTCTCTACGTCCTCGATGAGCCGACCATCGGCCTGCACCCACGGGATAACGTTCGCCTGCTCGATACGCTGAGCGCGTTGCGCGCCAAGGGAAATTCGCTCGTCATTGTCGAGCACGACGAAGAAACCATGCGACGCGCCGACCACATCATCGATCTCGGGCCGGGAGCGGGGACGCATGGCGGCGAGCTCGTTGTGGCCGGGACACTGGCGGAAATCAGCCGGCATGGAAAATCGGTGACGGCGCGATGCCTCAATCATCCTCTTTGTCATCCGACGCGCGCGACGCGTCGCTCGTTAGGCAAGGAGGCCAAATGGATCGAGATCCGCGGCGCGCACGCGCATAATCTCAAAAATGTCACAGCACGGTTCCCGGTCGGACGTCTCTCCGTTATCACAGGAATTTCCGGGTCCGGAAAGTCGAGTTTGATGCGCGAAGTCCTGCTGCCGGCTGTGCGCGACGCCCTCGGGAAAGAAAAAGCGCAGGCGCGGGAGTTGTTTATATCCGTCCTCGGCGCCGATTCGTTCGAAGCCGTTTACGAGGTGGATCAATCCCCGATTGGCAAAACTTCTCGGTCCACGCCCGCGACCTACATGAAGGTCTTCGACGAAATCCGGAATCTTTACGCGCAACTACCGGTTGCCCGCGTGCGCGGCTATTCGGCCAGTCGCTTTTCGTTCAACGCGGAAGGCGGGCGCTGCGAAGTGTGCAAAGGGCAGGGCGTGATCAAACTCGAGATGAGTTTCCTGCCGAGCAGTTATGTACCGTGCGAAGACTGCCGCGGGCGCCGTTACAACGCGCAGACACTCGAGGTGCTCTACAACGAACGGAGCATCGGCGACATCATGGAAATGACGATCGAGCAGGCGGCGTCCTTCTTTGCCGCGAACAACAAGATCGCACGGC
>JACCXL010000269.1 GCA_013697015.1 Chthoniobacterales bacterium
GTCTCCGCGGGTCTCCTTTCCAGCTGCGCTTCGCAAGCAGTGCACGACGCGGAGGGACAACCACGCACCCGGAAGCCGCTCCGCAATGGCATGCTGTCGGTCATTCACTAGGCTTCAGGCCGACGGCCTCACGAACAGTTCTCGACGCGTCGGGCGTGATGGCGGCGCGACGGCGATTCAGTTCGTTAGGCAATTCCATGCTTTGCGCGCGCCCTCAAAATTGTAGGTTGGCTTCATGAATAACTCCCGCCCCGTTCGCTGGTTGAGCCAGTCGCTGCGACTCCTCGTTCTGGCCACGACGTTCGCATTCTTCTGTCTGGCGACGACTTCGGTCAGGGCGCAGAAGCGGAATATCACCGAGAAAGATCTGTTCGATTTCGTCTGGCTCGGTGATCCGCAGATCTCTCCGGATGGTTCACGCGTCGCGTTTGTGCGCGTGACCGTGAACGAGAAGAAGGAAGGCTACCTCACCTCGATCTGGAGTGTCGCGACCAGTGGAACTGAAGAACCCCACCAGTTAACCCGGGGCGAACACGATGCAGCGCCACGCTGGTCGCCGGACGGCAAGTCGATGGTTTTTGTCCGGAGCACCGAGAAGGATGGCAAGCCGGAGCCATCCCAGCTGTGCATGATTTCGCTGAGCGGCGGCGATTCGTTCTCCTTCACTGATCTGCCGAAAGGCGCGGGTGATCCGAAGTGGTCGCCGGACGGCAAATCGATCGTATTCACGAGCGCGACAAATCCGGATGATCTGGCGAAGCAGGAGAAGAAAAAGCGCAAGGAAGAGGAGGTGAAGAAAGCGGCGGCGGAGAGCGCGGCCTCGCCGACGGCGAGCGCCGGTGCCGCCAAAACCGGATCAAGTTCACCTGATGCGACGGGAGCAGCGGAGAGTGACGCGGCTTATGAGAGCGACGTGCACGTCGTCACACGCGCGATTTATCGCGAGGACAACGAGGGCTATCTCGACCCGAAGCGTCCGTCTCATCTTTGGCTGGTGCAGGCCCCGCGCAGCGCCGATGAGAAAGTGCAGCCGAAGCAGTTAACGAGCGGCAATTTCGACGAGGGCGGCGCGTTTTGGTCGAAAGATGGAGCGCAGATCTACTTCGCCTCGCTGCATGTCAACGAGCCTTATTACGAGCTGCCCAAAACCGAACTCTATTCCATTCCGGCAACCGGCGGACAGCCGACCAAAATCAACACGTTCGAAATGGATGCCCAGGGGTTTGCCCTGAGCCCGGATGGAAAGCAGATCGTCTTCACGGGGTCCGCGGTGCAGCCGGTCAATTCCTATACCCAGCGCGATCTTTGGGTCGCAGACCTCAGCCCGAACGCGAGGCCGCGCAATCTGACCGAGAAGTTCGACTTCGATATCGGCGATGGAGTTTTTGGCGATAACGCTCCGCCACGTGCCGCTGGGAGTAATGTTCCGGTCTGGACACCCGATGGCCGCAGCCTCCTCGAAGTTGTCGGGAAAGAAGGGAAAACTCTGCTCGCGAGCTTCGACGTCGCGAGCGGTGCGGAGACGGAGATCGCCGGCGGCAATCAGGCGGTCGGGGGCTTTCGGGCGTCCGCGGACGGCACGAAGCTGATCTACACCGCCTCGAGCGCGACCCGGATCGGTGACCTCTTCGCGATGGAAGCCAGCGGCGGCCAAGCGCATCAGCTCACGCGCACGAACGACCAATTGTTCGGGCAACTAAATCTGACAGAGCCGGAGGAGATATCGTATCAGAGCTTCGACGGCAAGCGCATCCAGGCTTGGGTGCAGAAGCCGCCCGGCTTCGATCCGAAGAAGAAGTACCCCCTCATTCTCGACATCCATGGAGGACCACACGCGGCTTATGGCTGGGTCTTCGAGCACGAGTTCCAGTGGATGGCCGCCAAAGGCTACGTCGTGCTTTATCCCAATCCGCGCGGCAGCACAACCTACGGTCAGGAGTTCGGCAATGTCATTCAGTACCACTATCCGGGTGACGACTACAAAGACCTCATGCTCGGCGTCGATGAGTTGATCAAGCGCGGTTACATCGACGAGAAAAAGCTCGGGGTGACGGGCGGCAGCGGTGGCGGATTGCTCACGAACTGGATCATCGGGCAGACGCAGCGCTTCGCCGCGGCCGTCGCGCAACGTGATATCGCGAGCTGGGAAGCCTGGTGGTATACCGCCGATTTCACACTCTTTCAGCCAACGTGGTTTCGAACGCCACCCTTCGAGAACGCGGAGGAGTACCGCGCCCGCTCCCCGCTCACTTATATCAAAAACGTCACCACGCCTCTCATGCTGGTGCTGGGTGAGAACGACACCCGCACGCCGCCGGGCGCGGGCGGCGAAGAAATGTTTCGTGCCTTGAAGTTTCGCAAAATCCCGACGGTCATGGTGCGTTTCCCTAACGAATCGCACGAACTCTCGCGCTCGGGCAAGCCATGGCATCGCGTCGAGCGCCTCCAGCATATTGTTGGCTGGTTCGATCGGTGGCTGATGGGCGCGAGCAAACCGGAGTACGATGTCGCGGCCGAAACCGACGTGCCGGGGAAGCCGAAAAAATCAACACCGCCTGCCTCTATAGCTCGTTAGGCCTATGATGATTCAGGTCGCCATGCGACCAAAATCGTATTGTAGTTTGCACTGTTACCGATGGGCGAGTGTTCACACTCGGCAGCCGTAACTGATTGCGTTAGGATTATGCGCCACGCGATTACAATGCGAAGAAGCCGCTGGATTAGTGTCCTTGTCTCCGTAGGCGTACTGACACCCTCAATTTTCGCCGGCGATCTAAAACTGACGATTGCTCCCACCCAGCTTGTA
>JACCXL010000317.1 GCA_013697015.1 Chthoniobacterales bacterium
ATATAACTGCTCGAAGCGCACGATGGCCGCGCCGGAAGTTTTCTGCGCCGCACGATGGTTGAGAAGATCGTAGTAAACTTTGCCGGAACAGAAGATCACGCGTGCAACTTTCTTCGCGTCGAGCTCCTCGTGGTCGGGGATGATCTCCTGGAAACTTCCGCTCGTGAAATCTTCCGCGCGCGAAGCGGCATACTCGGCGCGGAGCAAACTCTTTGGCGTCATGATGATGAGCGGCTTGATGAAATCGCGTTTCATCTGCCGGCGCAGCACGTGAAAATATTGCGCGGGCGTCGTGAGATTGCAGACCTGGATGTTGTCCTCGGCACAAAGCTGTAGAAACCGTTCGAGCCGTGCGCTGGAATGTTCCGGCCCTTGCCCTTCGTAGCCATGGGGAAGCAAGAGCACGAGGCCGCTGGGCCGCTGCCACTTCGATTCCGCCGAAACGATAAACTGATCGATGATCGTTTGCGCGCCATTCGCAAAGTCGCCGAACTGCGCCTCCCACAGCCCAAGCATGTTCGGATAATCGAGCGAATAGCCGTAGTCGAAGCCGAGCACCGCCGCTTCCGAGAGCAAACTATTGTAAATGCAGATGCGCGCCTGCTTTTCCGCGAGGTGCAACAGCGGGATGTGCGGCTGGCTCGTTTTCGCGTCGTAAATAACGGCGTGCCGATGGCTGAACGTGCCGCGTCGGCTGTCCTGGCCAGAGAGACGGATCGGGACGCCGTCGAGCAGCAGTGAACCGAACGCGAGCGCCTCGCCAAAACCCCAGTCGTAAGGCCCGCCGCTTTCGAAAATTTCACGACGCCGATCGATCAGCATCCGTTTGATTTTCGGGAGCAAGTTGAAGCCGGCGGGAATTTGCGTCAGGCCCTCGACGATCTGCTTGAGCATCTCCGGCGAAATTCCGGTGGGAGGTGACTCAGTCGTATATTTCGGCTGAAACACCGCGGTTGATTCGCGGAACTGCTCTTTGCCATCGCCGGGCTGAGTGGCCGCGGCCTTTACCTCGTCGAGAATGCTTTGCAGCTTCTTTTCGAACTCTCGCTCCAGCGTAGCCGCGTCTTCTTCGCTCAAGCAACCGTTGTCGATGAGCTCCTTGCGATAAAGTGTCCCAACCGACGGCCGCCGATCAATCTTCGCGTAAAGATCCGGCTGCGTGAAAGAAGGTTCGTCGCCTTCGTTGTGGCCGTAGCGGCGATAGCAGTACATGTCGATCACGACATCGCGTCCGAATTCCTGCCGGAAATCGAGCGCCAGCTCGGTCACGAATCTGACGGCGAGCGGATCGTCGCCGTTTACGTGCAGGATTGGTACCTCGATCATCTTCGCGATGTCGGTCGCATACATCGAGGAGCGCGCGTCTTCGGGCAGGGTGGTGAAACCGATCTGATTATTGACCACCACATGCACGGTCCCGCCGGTGCTGTAGCCAGGGAGCTGCGACATGTTCAGTGTCTCCATCACGATCCCCTGCCCTGCGAAGGCAGCGTCGCCATGAATCAGAAGCGGTAACACTTTCCTCCGATGCTCGGTGTCGCCGCGAATACGCTGGCGGGCGCGGGCCGTTCCTTCGACGACTGGATCGACCGCTTCGAGATGACTCGGATTAGCGGCGAGGCGAATTTCCACTTCCGCGCCGGCGGGAAGTTTCCGGACCGTGCGGTAGCCGAGGTGATACTTCACGTCGCCGTCGCCCGCGACGAGATCGAGAACGTAGTTCTCCGTGAATTCGGTGAAGATCAGCCGGAGAGATTTCTGCAGGAAATTCGCGAGCACATTAAGCCGGCCCCGATGTGTCATGCCCATGCAGATTTCCGCGATGCCGTCGCCCGGACATTTGTGCAGAATGGTATCGAGAATAACCATCAACGACTCCGCGCCCTGCAACGAAAAGCGCTTTTGGCCGACGTAACGCGTGTGCAGGAAAGTCTCGAAATGTTCCGATTCGAGCACGGATCGTAACAACGAAATCCGGACTTCGCGCGGCGCATCCTTCTTCGGTGGACGTGCTTCGAGCCGCTGCCGCACCCAATTCCGAATGCGCGTATTCTGAATGTGCATGAACTCCGCGCCGATCGTGTCGGCATAGATGCATTCGAGCGCGCCTATCATTTCACGCAGCGTCATCTTTTTGTCGTCGCGAAAGAGTTTGGACGAGACCTTCTGATCGAGATCGCTCTCGTTGAATCCCAGTTCACGCAGCGTGAGCAGCGGATTTTCCGGGCGTTTATCCGCAAGCGGATTTAACTCCGCGATCGTATGACCCAGTGTACGGTAGGCATAAACCAGATCATCGGCGCGCGCTTGCAGCGGGTTTTCGGCGGCTCCGTCCTCCGCGGGCCTGGCGCCGTTGCGCAGCTGCAGATCGCCGAGCTCGAAACCTTCGAAGAAAGCCGACCAACTGGAATCCACCGAGGCCGGATTGGCCTGCCAACGGCTGTAATTTTCCTCCAGCAGATCAAGGTTCAAACGCGTGGCAAAAGAGGGTCGCATTCTACGGGAATCTGCTAGGCAACTGCCTCACCGGCAAGTTGACAGTGCGAAGAGTGTTCCGTTACTTGCCCGCGAATGAGGAATGCCGCGCTGGTTCGAATCTGTTTGACGATTGCGCTGGTCGCAGCACTCGGTCTCTCCTGCGCGCAACTGTTCGGACAGGCCGATCCCGCCTCGGAGCCAGCGGTGATCGCGGTTGCGAAGACGCTGCCGGCCGTGGTCAATATCAACACCGAACGCGTCGTGAAACGCCAGGTGCACGATCCATTCGAGGATTTCGCCGCGCAGTTTTTCGGCGGAAACTATCGCGGAAGGCCGCGGGAAATCCGGCAAACGCTGCAGAGCCTCGGCTCTGGTTTCATCTGCGATCCGGCCGGCTACATCGTCACGAATGAGCACGTCGTCGCGCGGGCGGCGGATCTGAAGATTGAGGTGACGATGAACGACGGCAAAACCTATAACGCGCACTACATCGCGGGTGATTCAAAAAAGGACCTCGCCTTCATCAAAATCGACGCGAAGGCCGCATTTCCGTTTATCAGCCTCGACAATATCTCCCCCAACCTCCTCGGTCAGACGGTCATCGTGGTGGGCAACGCGCTCGGCTACGGCAGCTCGATTAGTCGTGGGGTTTTGAGCGGAACGAAGCGCGACATCACGATCGAAGACATCGAATACAAGGATCTGTTGCAAACGGATGCCGCCATTAATCCGGGCAACAGCGGCGGACCAATGATCGATTTATCGGCGCGCCTGGTCGGGATCAGTTCCGCGAAGATGGCGTTCACTCCGCAAGGTGTGCCGACGCAGGGGCTGGGCTTCGCCATTCCGGCCGAGACGGTGCGCAACAGCGTCGCCGAATTCCGCAAGATCGCGCAGAACCAGCCGGCGGCGACGCCGAAAGGTCCGGCGGCAGAAGGAATCGCGGCGTCGAGCGCGGAACGGCTGTTCGGAATGCAATTGCAGGATCTCACCCCCGATTTGACCGACGCGCTGGGATTCGCGCCCGGTAAAGGCGTGCTCGTGACGGCGGTCGAACCGAACAGTCCGGCGGATGAAGCCGGCATCGAACGCGGACTGGTTGTTTATCGCGTCGGGCGGCGCGATCTCAGTTCGGTGAAACAAATTGAAACATATCTGAGTCGCGCGACGAGCGGTAGCGCGGTCGATTTCACGGTTGGCATCATGCGCAATGACGGGCAGGGTCAGCGCGTCGCTACCGTCCGGTTGACGGCCCGCTAGGGAAAATTTAACGTCCGGGCCATTGTGTTGTCTGAGAGTGACTAGGAAATGATAAAGGTCGAGAACCTCACCAAGCGTTACGCGGGGCAGACCGCGATCCAGGACCTGAACTTTGAGGTCGGCAAAGGCGAGATCATGGGCTTCCTCGGCCCAAACGGCGCCGGCAAGAGCACGACGATGCGAATCTTGTCCAGCTTCATGCCGCCCACTTCGGGCCGTGCGACGATCGCCGGGTTCGACATTTTCGAGCAATCACTACAAGCCCGCGCGCAGCTCGGTTACATGCCGGAAAACGTGCCGCTTTATGGTGATATGCGCGTGAACGAATACCTCGAGTATCGCGCGGCCCTGAAGAGTGTGCCGCACCGGCGCATCGCGGAACGCGTCGGCGACGTGAAAGAGTTGTGCGGATTGAAAGAAGTCGAGAAGAAGCTGATCGGCGCGCTTTCAAAAGGTTATCGCCAGCGCGTGGGTCTGGCCGACGCGCTCGTGCACGAGCCCGCTTTGCTGATCCTCGATGAACCGACCAGCGGCCTCGATCCAAATCAGATCCGGCAAGTGCGCGAGCTGATCAAAAATCTCGGCAAACAGCACACGATCCTGCTTTCGACCCACATTCTGCCGGAAGTGGAGATGACTTGCAGCCGCGTGATCATCATCAACCGCGGGCGGATTGAGGCGTGCGATACGCCGGAGAATTTGCTCGGTCAGATCCGCACGGCGGGCGGGATTTCATTGGAGGCGCAAGTCGGTCCCGATAACGGCGCGGAAGAACTGAAAAAGGTCGCCGGCGTGCGCGACGTGACGACCACAACCGACGGAGAATGGAGCGTGTTCGCGCTACGGGTCGAATCAGGTGCGGATGTGCGGGCAGAAGTTTTCCGTCTCGCAACACAGCGCCACTGGACGGTGCGCGAATTGTCGCAGCGCAAAGCGACGCTCGAGGATGTCTTCGTCGAGATCACGCATCCGGACGCAAGGTAGCCTAACGAGTATGCGAAAATTTTTCGTCCTCCTCTCGCGCGAAGTGCGCAGCTACTTCTACTCGCCGATCGCCTACATCGTCCTCGTCTTTTTCCTGCTCGTGAGCGGAGCGGATTTTTACTTCCAGCTCTCGTTCATGAACCAGCGGCCGGTGCCGTATTCGGTCCAGGAAGCGTTCTTTAATTCCGTCTTTTTCTGGTTCGCATTCGTTCTGATCTTTCCTCTGATCACGATGCGTTTATTCGCGGAGGAATTTAGACTCGGCACGATCGAGCCGCTCATGACAGCACCAGTAAGAGATTGGCAGGTGGTCTTATCGAAATTCTTCGGCGCGCTGATCTTCTACATCATTCTCTGGCTTCCAACGCTTCTTTACTTCGCCATTTTTCAAGCGATCACGCACCAGCCCGCCGCCAACTCAGGGGGCGCGTATCTGGGCGCTTATCTAATGCTATTGCTGCTGGGCATGTTCTACCTCTCCGTCGGCTGCCTCGCGTCGGTCCTCACCAAAAACCAAATCATCGCGGCGATCATTTCGTTCTGTGTGATCACGCTGCTTTTCTTCCTCGGCCTGGTTTCCTTCATCCTGCTGGACGTCAGTTCCAGCACGCGACAGCTCCTCGGTTATTTCTCCGCGATCGAGCAGATGGGAACGCTTTCACGCGGTGAGATCGATACGCGGCCGATGGTTCTTTACCTGAGCATGACGATCGTGATGCTGGTGCTGACGCATCAGGCCTTCCAGTCGCGCAAATGGAGGTTGTAAAGGTGGCAAAGGAAACCTCATCCACCGCAAGGCCGAAGAAAATCCGGCGGGTCCGGATCGGACTAAATGTGCTGCTCCAGATCGGGCTGATTCTCTTTCTCGCCGTGATGGTGAACTACCTCGGCTTCGAGCACTACCGCCGCTGGGATTTATCGCGCGACAAGAAATACGCGCTCTCTGACAAGACAAAACGCTTCTTAGAGAGTGTGAAAGGCAAGATGCGTGTGACGGTTTTCTTCTCCGGCAACAACCCAATCGGTCAGGACGTGCAGAGTCTGTTAACCGAATATCAGTACGCGGCGAAGGGGAAACTGGACGTCGAGAATATTGATCCAGAACGGAACCTCTCGCGCGCCAAGGAGGTCTTCGACAAATACAAGGTCGTGAGTGACGAGAGCCTCCTCATCGTCGATTACGAAGGCCGTAATAAGACCGTGAAAGCCTCGGAAATGGCAGAGATCGATCCGGGCAATCAAATGCTTGGCGAAGGCCCGAAGATCGCCGCCTTCAAGGGTGAGCAAGCGATCACGAGCGCCATGATCGACCTGGTGGAGGGAAAGAAAAACGTCGTCGGCTACTTGCTCGGCCACAAGGAACCCCCCATCGCCGAAACGGCGGCGCCGCCACCGATGGCGGCACAGGCGCCGGCCAGCCCCATCTCGGTGCTAAAAACGTTCATCGAAAACGAGAATATTAAATTTCAGGAACTTAACCTCTTCGATTTGGGTTCGATTCCGGCGGACGTGAAAACGATCATGATCGTCGGTCCGCAATATGATCTTTCCGACCGCGAGATGAAGATGCTGCGGGATTTCTGGAACAAGCAGGGGCGAATTCTACTGCTGCTCGATCCGGCCGCAAAAACACCGAAGCTGACCGGTTTCGTCAACGAACTGGGCGTGCGTGTGAACGATGATCGCCTCATGGGAATGATGCGCACTGGAATTGAAGAAGTGGCTTTGCTCCGCGATGTGCAGGCGCGCTTTGTGGGCGACAGCCCAATCACTAAACGGATCGCGGACGTGCGCGGCCTCTTCGCGGGCGGAGCAAGCTCGCTCACGCTGGAGCAGGATCGGGCGCAGGCAGGCAACATCCGGCTGCAGCCACTGGCCCAAGCCGAAAAGGGTTATTGGGCGGAACGGGATTACAATTCCGATGACCAGGCGAAATTTCAGGCGGACGCCGCCGCGAATAAGGGGACGATTCATACCATCGCAGCGGCGATCGAAAAAGGTGGCAGCGGAGACGAACGGGTGCAGGTGAACTCGGCCCGAATGGTGGTTATAAGCAACGCGACTTTTGTGCAGGACAATGCTCTCACGCAGGGGCAACAGGCGCTCGATTTTGTTTCCGGTTGTTTGAATTGGCTGCTCAATCGCGAGCAATTAATCGGCATCGCGCCGAAAGTGCCGAAGACGCTGACGTTCACTCTGGATGAAACCGCGTTGCGGAATCTGCGCTGGCTTATTCTTGTCCTCATGCCCGTGATTCCCGCGGTCATCGGTTCGGCGGTCTGGTGGCGGCGCCGCGCCTGACGCTGGATGAAAACAAAGACGACGCTCGTTTTATTGGCGCTGGTGCTCGCGGTGGGGACCTACATCAAATTCTACGAGAGCAAGCGGCCCAACACCTCGGAAGGGAAGCGGCAGGCGCAGAATGTGGTCAATTTTGATCGCACCAAGATCGATGGCTTGACGATTCAAAACGGCGACGACCGAATCGATCTGCGTCGAGTTGACGGTAAATGGCGGATCGAGGCGCCGTTTAAGGACCGCGCCGATGGGGCCATTGTGGAAGCACTCCTGGCAGACCTCGATGAATGGCAACGAGTCGACACCATTCCGGCGAAAGAGATTGAGGCGAACAAAGATCAGCTGACAGAGTTTGGCCTCTCCAAAGCAAAACTGCGTCTGAAGTTTCTCGGGAAAGAGGCTCCGCCTGAGATCCTTTTCGGTAAGGATGCGGCGCTCGAAGGGAAAATGTATGTGCGACTGGAGAACTCGAAAGAGGCGATCATCGCCGGTCAGTCAGTCCGAAACGACGTCGCGAAAAATGCGGAGGAGTTTCGCGACAAGAAGTTGACCGACATCGCTACGGGACAAATTACGCGGGCCGTGCTCAAAGTTCCGGCCGGCGAAATGGAGCTGCTGAAAGAGGGGGATGCCTGGAACATCGTCAAGCCGCTGCGTGCGCGTGGCGACGGACAGAAGATCTCGGATTTCCTCGCCCAAGTCACGACCGCGCGGATCCAGCAGTTTGTCGCGGAAGATCGTGGCGATCTGCACCCATACGGTCTGGCTGAACCGCGCGGTTCGATCACGCTTTTCTCCTCCGACGATAAGCAGGGACAAACGCTGCAGATCGGCGGCGTGCCGGAGAAACAGAAGGACGATGTTTACGTGCGTTTCCTCCCACGGAGTTCTGTTTACACGCTGCCGAAGAAAATCGAACAGCTCCTCAACACAAAGCCGGTGGATTTGCGCGATCGACATCTGGCGCGCATCGACGCGAACAACCTGGACCGGATCACGATCGAAGCGCCGGGCCGGACAAAAACAATTCTGGCGCGCAAGAACGACGCCTGGACAATTGTGAACCGGAAAAATCAACCGGCGAACGCGACGGAAGCAAATCGATTGCTGGAAACGCTGAAGAACGAGCAGGTCACCAACTTTGTCGACGATGTCGCGTCCGATCTGACCAAGTACGGTCTCGATAAGCCGCAGCTGCAGATCGCTTTCAGCTCGTTCGCCTCCGAAAACACGGCGGAAACGCCCGCGGGCGATCGCCCGTTCGCGACGATCGCGTTTGGGAAAACGGACGGCGACGTAGTCTACGCGCGCCTGGGCGACGAACCATTCGTGGTCGCAGCACGGAGAGCCTTGCTCGACGGCGTTTTTGCGGACCCGCTGCAGTGGCAGGAACTGGCCGTCTTCAAACTCAAACCCGAGCAGGTGCACCGTCTTAGCGTTGTGACCGATCAGGAGCGGACGCTGGCCCGTGGCGCGAACAATACGTGGATGTGGTTAAAGGGGAACGAACCGATCAACCAGGTGAATGTGCAGTCGTTGTTGAACACCCTGACGTCGCTGCGCGCGGTGCGATGGATCGGGGGAACGACGCCGGCACAAGGGTTCGAGAAACCGCAGATTGCGATCACGTTTACGACTTCGCCTGACGACAAAGCGCTGCACAAACTACTGGTCGGCGGACCGGCTGGCGACGGGATGTGGTTTGCGCGAACCGACGAACGCGAAGGAGTGTTCGTCATCAGCAATCCGGATTTCAATGCCTTGCGCCTGCCACTGGTGGCGGCTCCGGCCGCGGCACCTGCGCCGGGCGCATCCAGCAGCGCCACGCCCATGGGCACGCCATCCGACCATCACTGATCTCGGTTGCGCCGCTCCGCGGTGTAGATCGTGGCGATCCCGCCAGAGTTCACGCGCGCAGCGGCCGCTTGAAATCCGCTTCCCTCAATCAACCGCAACATCGCATCTCCGCTCGGAAAGCTTTCGATCGAAGCTCCGAGATAATTGTAAGCATCCTTTTGTCGCGTCACTGCGGCTGCGAGCGACGGCAGACAGGAGTGCAGATAAAATCGATAGAGGCCGCGCAGCCACCTTGCGGGGATCGAGAAATCAAGGATCAGCAGGTGCCCATGCGCGTCCAGCACGCGGCCCATCTCGCGCAGCGCGCCACCCCAATCGGACATATTGCGCAAGCCGAATGCGACCGTTACGCAATCGAACGACCTTTCGGGAAAAGGCAGCTGCATTGCGTCCGCCAAAACGGTGTGCCGTACGCCTTTCCTTCGCGCAAGTTCTAGCATCTGGGCCGAGAAGTCGGCTGCGGTAATTTCACTTTCGGGTAACGCTCGCGCCAGCGCGATTGCCAGATCGCCGCTGCCGGTGGCCAGATCCAGGATTCGGCGGGGCCGCCAGCTTGAAACCATCCGGGCCGCGCGCGCTCGCCACAAAACATCAATGCCGCCGCTCAGGAGATGGTTCGCGAGGTCGTAACGCGCCGCGACACGATCGAACATTGCGCGCACGAGCGCTGGGTCCCGTTGGCCAGACTCCGGAAAAGAACTGCGCGGCGAATCGTCAGGCATGCTCGACTTCTCGTCTGCGCAGAGCCGGTCGCGCAAGCTCCATCAACTGCAGCATAATCGGTGGAACGATGCACGCCTGACAACACAAGTAGAGCGGAGCGGGCGGGCGTGCTCACGAGAGGAGTCGAACCTCCACGGGTTTCCCCATACGGTTCTGAGCCGTACGCGTCTGCCATTCCGCCACGTGAGCAATTCCGGCGCGGCCGGTGGGTAAAATGCCCGCCGCGCGAAGCTGCGCAAGCGCAAAGGGCCAGCGCAACGTCAGACCCGCCGCAATTTGCGCGCGCGTTCTTCCAGTTGCGTCGCTTTGCGCGCTTTGCCTAACGAGCGAAGCAGATCCGCATAATTCGAGGCGACGATTTCGTAATCCTCGGGAGGTTGCGCGGTCGCTTCTTCCCAGCTCTGCAGCGAAGCGCGATAAAGTTCCGCCGCGCGCGCCCAATCGCCCTTGGAATGATAGACGACCGCGAGGTTGCACTTGGATTGCGCGATATCCGGGTGAGTAGCGGGATGGACCTTCTCGCGAATAGCGAGAGCGCGGACGTGGGCTTGCTCAGCCTCCGCAAAACGGCGCTCGTTGGTATAGAAGACGCCGAGGTTATTTAGAACCGAGGACACATCGGGATGCTCAGGTCCAAGTTGTTTTTCGTAGATTTCGAGCGCGTGCTGGTAATACGGCTCGGCCGCCTTCTGCCGGCCGGTCTTGCGATAAATCAGCGCCACATTGTTCAGCATCGTGCCGAGATCCGAATAGGGCAGATCTCCCAGCTGCGTGCCCGCGTGGATTGCCTTTTCATAATAACGAACCGCCTCTTCGGTCTCGCCGAGGTTGTCGTAGACGAAGGCCAGCCGGCGCGCGGAATGGTAGAGGGCGCGGTAATCCGGACTCTCGGCCTTTTCCAAGAGCGCGTGACCTTCCTCGAGGTACGGCCTGGCCGCGGCGCGGTCGCCATTTTGATCATGCAACTGCCCGAGCTTCTCGAGGCTGAGGGCGTAAGCGCTGTGATCGCCAGGGAAGGCGCGCCGCGCCAGATCGACGAGAGTCTCGCCGATGCGAATTGCTTCGGGCACGCGATTGCTCGCGCGCAGCGTGTCCAGTTTATCGTGCAGAATGCGCCAGAGCTTCTCGTCGCCGCTGGCCGGCATCTACCAGCCCTCGCTCAACTGGCTCACAAGTTGCGTCGCGAGTTCCTCAGTCGCGAGAGGGAGCGCCTGGCGCTCGTCGGTCGTCACGTCGGTGCCAACGAAAAAGCTGGTCGCGCCGGAGACTTCGGCCGGGCCGGCCAGGACTCTGCCGTCACTGCCGATGAGCGAATAGCGCAAACGCATAACGAGGTTGAATTCGACCGTGGCCAGGACGTTGCCGCGCACCGAACGCGCCGGCGTCCGATAGATTCGTATGATCTCGCCCTTTAAAGTCGCGTCCGCCGCCTCATCGCCGGCGATGCGGAAGGTTCCGTCCTGCTGGAACTGCTTGATCACAGTCCCAGTGACGAGCACCTCCACGCGCGGCATGAGGGTGTGATTCTTGAACGTGGGAACCGAGATCGAATGGATATCACGCAGGTAATTCGGCTTTGCTGGGCCGATGTGGTATCCGAGGCAGCCGCTCAACGAAACGGCGACCACGAACGCGGCGATCAGTTTCCTCAAAGCTAAGGCGACGCATCCGGCGAGGCTGCCGGAGTGGCGGACGGCTCGGGGGCAGCCCAATCAGCGGGGGCCGTCGAGAGGTCCGGAGCGGTCGTGGTATCCGGCGCGAGCGAAGCTGGCGGCGGCAGGGAAAGATCGGTCTCCGCCGGAGGCAACGGCGCGATGTCGTTAGGCGAAACACCGCGCATACTCGGAGTCTCGGACTGTTCACCAGCTTCCGCACGGGCGGTGCGTCGGGCGGTCCGCTTCGGTGTCTCACTCGAAAACGCCGTCTTCAGCGCGGCCTCACCGACTCTCGCGCGCAGTTCATCGACTCGTCGCTTCGCGCGATCGCCTTCGGTGGAACCGGGCTGCTGACGGATAACGTCGTTGTAGTAAATGACGGCGGCGCGATAATTTTTCTGCTTGTCGTAGAACCGCGCGATGTTGAACGAACTGGCCGTCGCCTTATGCGCGAGCATGTCGAGATCTTGCCGCGCCTGGGCGGCCTTTTCATTCTTCGGATAGCGGAAGAGGAAATCCTGGAAACCGGTTTTCGCGTTCGCGACCGCGTTTGAATCCGAGGTGCCCGCGCGGGCGGCACTGAACCAGATGTAACCAATCTGATATTGCGCTTCGACGGCGATCGGATCGTTCGGGAATTTGTCTACGACCGCCTGGTAAGCCGCGACCGCAGCTTCGTTCTGCCCCTGTTTCTCCCGCGCCCGCCCGATATCGAATTGGGCACGGGCGGTGTATCTGCCGTATGGCGCCGTCCGGACGATCGCCGCAAAAATCTCCACGGCTTCACTGAGCCCTCTCCCGATCGATAAGCCAAACACCTTCCGCTTCTTGCCATTGAGATACATCTCACCGATGCGGAACTGGCCTTCCATCGCTTCGTTGAAATGAGAGCTCTGGGGATAGCGCTCGATCACAAATCGGTAATCCGCGGCCGCCTTGGTGAAGTCCGTGGCCTGTTCTTCGAGCTGCGCGACGCGGAAGCCGGCGCCCGGGGCAAGGGTATCGCGCGGATAAGATCGCACCAGTTTCCGCAAAGCCTTGACCGCGCGGCTCGGATTTCCGGCTTTCTCGGCTTCATCCGCGATGGCGTAGAGCTGTTGCGCGTTGCCGTTGACCTCCTCTTCACCCGGCGCGAGGATGCGCGTCTTTTGCCCCGGCCGAAAGATGATTGCGCCCGAGCCGGAAGGCGGACAAAGAGCGCAGAACGCCATCGCAAAAATGAGAATGACGAATCGGTGTTTCATCGAGTGCGGCAGGGTAGATTTCCTTCGCGGCCCCGTCAAGCTACCGCGTCCGCTTTTACGCTTCGATCTGGAGCGAGATACGTTCTTGGAAGCGCTGCTCTTTCGAATAGTCTGCGAAGGAATTGAAGCTTACCGATCAGCAGAAACTTCGGATTGGTGCGTGCGCCTGGAGTTTCGAGGAGTGGCGGGGGAACTTTTACCCGGCGGGCCTCCCCGCTTCCCGCTGGCTGGAGTTTTACTCCCATTACTTCCCGGCGGTGGAGATCGACTCCACGTTTTACAGCGCGCCCGCTGAACGCACCGTCCTGCGCTGGATCGACAGCACACCGGCCGCGTTCCGGTTCGCCTGCAAACTGCCGCGCGAAATCACGCACGCTTGCCGGCTGCGGGACTGCTCAAATGAGTTCACGGCTTTTCTGCGAGCCATTGAACCGCTCGCGTCGAAACTGCAGGTCATCCTGATCCAGCTCCCACCCTCGTTTACACCGAAGGATGGCCGCGCCGTCCTGCGTCCGTTCCTGGCCCAATTGCCGCGGGATTTTCGGTTCGCGATCGAGTTCCGCCATGCTGGCTGGCACCGGCCGCAGATTATTCGCCTGATTGAACAACATCGCGTCTGCTGGGTCTGGTCCGACACCAGCCCGCTGAATGAGCGCAACCTCGCCCCTTTTGAATTCCAACCGCGCACGACCGATTTTGTTTATCTGCGCCTGCTCGGAGATTACGCGACGAAGTACGATCGCGACGGCCAGCGGGTCCATCGCTACGGAAAACTTCTCTGGAAACGCGAAGCGGCCTTGGAGAGTTGGGCGACGAAGATTCAGCGGCACCTGGAGGATGTGCGGGGCGTCTGGAGCTTCGTGAACAATCACTTCGAAGGCTTCGCGCCCGGCACCTGCGAGCGCCTGGCGAATCGCCTCGGCTACGAATTAACGCTGCCTTCGGGCCATGAGATCTCCTCCGCTGATCCGGGGCAACTGGATCTGTTCAGTTCTGCGGAACCTGTCGGTTAGGTTCAACTGATTTCGGAGGCGCCGAAATAGGGCTGCAAGATTTCCGGGATGCGCACTGTTCCCTGAGGCGTCTGGCCGGTTTCGATCAACGCCGCGAACAGTCGCGGCAAAGCAACGCCAGAGCCATTCAATGTGTGACAAAAACGGTTTTTGTTTTCGGCGTCTTTGAAGCGCAGGTTCATGCGCCGCGCTTGAAAGTCTTCGAAATTCGAGCAGCTGGAAACTTCCAAAAAACCCTCTTGGCCAGGCGACCAGACCTCGAGGTCGTAAGTCTTGGCCGAGCCGAACGTCACGTCACCGGTGCAAAGCTCGACCACGCGATAATGGAGGCCCAGTAATTGCAAGACGCGTTCTGCGTCCCGCGTGAGGGATTCGTGCTCCTGATACGACGTTTCTGGCGTGGTGATTTTTACCAGCTCGACCTTGTCGAATTGATGCACGCGAATGATGCCGCGCGTTTCGCGTCCAGCGGAGCCCGCTTCGCGCCGGAAGCAGGGCGTATAGGCTACGAACTTCTTCGGCAGCTCCGCCGCGGTCAGAATTTCCTCGCGATGAAAATTAGTGACCGGCACTTCCGCCGTCGGCGCGAGAAAGAGTTGGTTCTCTTCCAGTCCGTACATGTCCGCTTCAAACTTGGGCAGCTGCGTGGTGCCAATCATGCAATCGCGCCTGACCAAAAATGGCGGACTCATCTCCAGGTAACCGTGATCGCGCGTATGCAGGTCGAGCATCCAGTTAATTAACGCGCGCTCCAGCCGTGCCCCTGCGCCGGTGAAACAGATGAAGCCGCTCCCGCTTAATTTCGCGGCGCGCTCCAGATCGAATAATCTGAGTTTCGCCCCGAGCGCCGCGTGGTCCTGCGCGGGGTAAGAAAATTGAGGCTTGTCGCCCCAGCTCCGGACGACTGGATTCTCGCTGGCATCCTTGCCGATCGGCGCCTGCGCGTGCGGCAAGTTGGGAATCTGCAACAGGAGCGCTTGCTGTCGCGCCTCGCTTTCTGTGGTGCGTGCAGTCAGTGTCTCGATCTCCGCTCCGATCTTTCGGACCTGTTCTTCCAATTCCGCGGAAGGATCCTGGCGAGCGCGTCGACCGCCGATCTCCTTGCTCAGCCGCTTCCGGTCCGCGTTGAGCTGCTGCAGCGCCGTTTCCGCTTTTCTGCGCTCGGTGTCGACGGCGAGAAGTTCGTCAACTTTCGCCACGTCATCACCGCCACGGGTGGCGAGGCGGCTCTTCACGAAATCGGGCTGTTCCCGAACGAGGCGAATATCGAGCACGCGATGCTGATATCAGCCCGAGACGAAAACTGCAAACCGTAGCCGCTTTCCATTCACAGATCGACCGCCGCGCTCGCCCGAGCACGTAGCTTCGAAGCGGCTTAACTCTATCACTCCCCGAAACGGCGTGACTTTCGAGCAAGCGCTCAGATAATTGCGCCGTGGAGCGGTTGCATCTTCTAGGGGTCGCGCTCGGGCTTGCCTGCCTGGCGGGCGTGAATCTGTACCTCACGGTTTTCGTCACCGGACTTGCCATCAATCAACACTGGATCGCTCTTTCGCCCACGTATCAGTCGCTCGATGTCTTGGGCCACCCGATGATCATCACGATCGCCGGTGCTCTCTATTTCCTCGAGTTCTTCGCCGATAAAATCCCGTGGATCGATTCCGCGTGGGACGCGGTACATACCATCATCCGGCCGATCGGCGGAGCGCTCCTCGCCATTCAAGTGCTTGGTCATTCCAGCCCGGCGTTCGACGTGCTGGTCGTGCTGCTCGCTGGGGCCACGAGTCTGATGACGCACACCGCCAAGGCCTCTTCGCGGCTGCTGGCGAACGCTTCGCCAGAACCATTTTCGAATATCGGGTTGAGCATTGCCGAGGACGCCGCCGTGCTGGGCGGCCTCGCGCTCATTCACTTCAATCCCGCTGTCGCCCTCGCCGTTTTCGCGCTCGCGCTCGCCGCTTTCGTTTACTTCCTGCCCAAAGTGCTGCGGGCCATGAAAGCCAAAATCTGGTTGATCTTCCGCAAATTGAATCTGCCTGCGAACCTCGGCCCACATGAATCTTTGCCGATCGCACTGCCCGCGCGGCTCACGGATGTCTTCAGCCGGCAGAACGTTCTCGGCGAAACGATCGCGTGGGCCGTCCCGTGTCTGAGCGGTCGGGGCCGCCGCATTGCGCCGAATCTTTTTGGCGCACTCGTCGCGACCAATGAAGAGCCGCGCAAGCTGGTCTTCGTCGCCCGCAAAGGTCCGCGGGGATTTGCCGAGACCATCGAACTCGAGGGAGCGGCGATCTCGCGCGACCCAAAGTTCCTCTCGGAAAATCTTTCGATCGTGCCTGTGACGGGACGCGGCGCGAAATACCTCTTCATCTTCCCGCGCTCCGACAGCACGCTCGTCGAGCAAATTGCAGTTTATCTGCGCGAGCGTCTCGCGGCTCCGGCGATGACGGTGAGGGAATCCCGACCGGAGCCGGTTGCGCAGGTCTGACGCACGCACCGGACCATGACAATGCTCGGTGCGACTCGTTACTCCGAATTCCGGCGCGCCTCGCGCGTGCGCGAACGCTCACTGTTCGTGGCCGTGCCGCCGCCGAGCGAACTCGAGCTGCAAGCCCGCTGGTTTGCGGGCGATTTCGGGCGGCAATTCCGCTCCGTCGCCGGAGACGCGATTGAGATCGTGCAGTTCGGCGTCTGGAATCGCGAAGCGGGTCCCGATTTTACGGAAGCCGTCGTTCGCAGCAACGGCGGCGCTCCGATCCGCGGTGCGATCGAATTTGATCTGACTGACCGCAGTTGGGAAAGCCACGGGCATGCCACGAACGACGCCTTCGACGGTGCTGTGCTCCACGTTTTCGTGCAGAGTGGCGGAAGCGCATTCTTCACGCGCACGCGCACGAATCGCAACGTGCCGCAGGTGCGAGTGGACCTCGCCGCGCTCAACGGATTGACGCCGGTCGGTCTTCCCCTCGCGCGAGCCGGCCGCTGTCAGGCGCCGCTGCAGGGATTAAGTGAGGAACGCATCGTGAGCGTGCTGACCGCCGCCGCGCAGTTTCGGTTGCAAAGAAAAACCGCGCGTCTCCGCCGCATCATGGAGAGTCATGGGCGCGACGCAGCCCTTTTTCAGGAATTGGCCGCGGCCCTCGGCTACTAACGGAACAAGCTGCCGTTTACTTTGCTGGCCCAGCGAGTTTCACTGGCAGTCCTGCGCGCCGCGCCGCGCGAAGCCGAATCACTTCTCTTCGGCGTCGCCGGTTTTCTTTCTTCCCCGGATCTCGCCGCCTACCGTTCGGACACCCGCGCCTATGTTCGCGAACTCTGGGACACTTGGTGGCGACGGCACGACGAGATGGGACGACTCATTCTGCCCTTGGCGCTCTGGAAATTCAGCGGGGCGCGCCCGCTCAATCATCCGCAGCGCCGCCTTTGCGCGCTCAGTCTTCTCGCGGCGGATTGGAGAGGATTCGTCAGATCTTTCGTCGGCTACGATTTTCGTAAAACGCGCCAGTTTCTTCTCGGCCTCACACATCCCTTCTGGGATTTTCATTACACTCTCCGCGCGGCGCCGGCGGCGAGCGCGATGGCGTTGATCGGCGAGTCCCGCGTCCGCGACATCATCGCGAACGTCCTGCTGCCCCTGGCTGAGGCGGAGGGCCACGACGGATGGAGCGATTACGCGAAGCTCTCCGCGCCGTTATCCAATCGCCGCGTCGAAACCGCCGCCACACGGCTCTTCGCGCAGGACGACAGGCGGAAGCGCTTTACGAAATCTATCGCCTTTCAGCAGGGTCTTCTGCAAGTATATGAAGACTTTTGTTTGCAGGATAATTCCGATTGCACCCAATGCCCCTTTCCCGAACAGATGCAAACGTGGAAGTGACCGCCCGTTCGCGTCGCTCGCAGTCCGCATTCACGCTCATCGAGCTGATGGTCGTGATCGCAATCATTGTGATTCTCATGGGCCTGCTCTTTCCCGCCTTCCGTGGCGTGCAGGACCAGGCCAAGAAAACGCAGGCTAAAAACGATCTCACTCAGATCGTGACGGCGGTGAACGCGTACTACACGGAGTACGGGAAGTATCCGGTTTATTACGCCACAGCGCCGGTTACTCCCACCGATTCCGACTTTAGTGACAACGGTGCGACGGTCGTTAACGGAGGGGACGCCTTTACCAATATGGGAGAGAACAGTTTAGTTATCGACGTTCTGAGCAACAACACGAGCGCGACCGGAACGAACCTCACTTGGGTACAAAACATGAACCCGAGGGGAATCCAATTTCTTCAACCGACCGTGGCTAAGGATTCCGTGCAGCCCAGGTCAGGGATCGCACCGGCAA
>JACCXL010000323.1 GCA_013697015.1 Chthoniobacterales bacterium
CTTCGCAAACGAAACTTGCGCGCTGACACCGTTGTGCGCCCCCGATTTACGACTAAGGTCGCCGGATGAAGAAGATCGTTTCCACGGCCGAAGCGCCGGCGGCTGTCGGGCCTTATTCGCAAGCCGTCCGGGTCGGCGCAATGCTTTTCACGGCCGGTCAGATCCCGCTGGATCCGAAGAGCGGCCAGATTGTCTCGGACGACATTTCCAAGCAGACGCGCCGGGTTCTCGATAATCTCGGAGCGATCCTCAAAGCCGAAAATCTGACGCATGATCACATCGTCAAAACGACAATTTTCCTGACCGATATGGCTGACTTTCAAGCGGTGAATGAAGTGTATTCCGGCTACTTCAAGCAACAGCCTCCCGCCCGCTCTACCGTGCAGGTCTCAGCGCTTCCCAAGGGCGCTCGCGTCGAGATCGAAGCCATCGCTGTCGCAAATGAAGGTGGCGGATCGAGCGGGGGAGCGGTCGGCGACACGTCCGGGTAGTTAAGCGCCGCCGTGACTTGCCGATTGTGGCTTAGTGTGCAGAAGAACACGGTCTTTTCTGGGGAGCGCACGCGGCCCGCGTGCTCTTCGCGGCGACTCGCCGCGAAGAATGATTGGCTTATCTTAATTCCTTTCGTGCCTGCCAAAGACGAAGTTCGCGAGGGCGGACCACCCTCGCCCGCACGCGGGCCGCGTCCGCTCCCCGGAGTGAAATGAACGAAGATCTGCTCGCGCTTTTTCGGCAAACCGGAGCGCTTCTCGATGGTCATTTCATTTTGCGCTCGGGTTTGCACAGCCGGCAATTTTTTCAGTGCGCTCTTCTGCTGCAGCATACCGAGATCGCCGCGCGCATCTGCGGATTGCTGGCGGAGCACCTCCGGCCGTACGAGTGCGATGCCGTGATCTCGCCCGCTCTGGGCGGAATCATTGTCGGGCAGGAAGTTGGTCGCTCGTTAGGCAAACGTCATATCTTCGCGGAAAAAGAAGCCGGTGGACTCGTTTTGCGACGCGGCTTTGAGATCGCAAAGGGTGAACGTTTCATCGTCGCCGAAGACGTGGTGACCCGCGGAGGTCGCGTCCAGGAGACGATCGACATCGTGCGTGCGCGCGGTGGGGTAGTATCCGCGGCCGGCGTTATCGTAGATCGCAGCGGCCCGGCCAAACCGGAGTTCGGTTGCCCATTCGTCAGTTTGATTGAAATGGATGTCGCGACCTTCCCCGCGGACACGCTCCCTCCCGACCTGGCCAGCACACCGGGCGTCAAGCCCGGCAGCAGATAGGAACCGCGCGCGCGCAGCATTCTTGACGCATCCCGATGGATTTATAGTTTGATCCGATGTCCATCGTCTCCCGAGCCGCGTATCTTTTTTTGTGAACGCCGCTGCTTTCTACCGAACTTCCATCGGTAAGAAGAGTATCGTGGCGGTGACGGGTCTGATCCTGGTCGGCTTCATTATCGGCCATCTCATCGGCAACCTGCAGATCTTCCTCGGGCCGGACTGGGTGAACGGCTACGCGGAACATCTTCGTGAGCTCGGTACGCTCCTTTGGTTAATCCGCGGAGTTCTCCTCGTGACAGTGATCCTGCACATTTATTTCACGATCCGTCTTGCAATCGAAAACAAACGGGCGCGCCCCAGGAACTACGCGCGGAAAGTTCACGTGAAGGCCAGTTTTGCTTCGCGCCATATGGTCGTGAGCGGATTGGTGGTTTTCGCGTTCATCATTTTTCATCTGTTGCATTTCACCGGGCGCAATTTCAATCCGCAGTTTCCGCTCCTGAAGAACGATCCGCTCAACCACTACGATGTTTACTCGATGATGGTGTACGGGTTTCAGAATGTTTACGTCTCGATCTTTTACATCGTTGGCCTCTTCCTTCTTACCCTCCATCTGACGCATGGTGCGTCGAGCTTCCTCCAGTCGTTAGGCTTAAACGATAAGAGACTGACTCCCCGTCTGGCGCGCGGCGGACGCATTTTTGCCTGGTTGATTTTTATCGGCTACACTTCAATCCCGGTTGCCATCCTGTGCGGGCTGGTGCAGCCGGCGCAGCACCTATGATCGGGACACTCGATTCCAAGGTTCCTTCTGGTCCGCTGGAGAAGAAGTGGTCCAGCCACAAAGACCATGCTCGACTCGTTAGTCCGGCAAATCGCCGGAAGTTTGAAATCATTGTCGTGGGCAGCGGGCTGGCGGGCGGATCGGCCGCGGCCACGCTGGGCGAGCAAGGTTACAACGTAAAATGCTTTTGTTACCAGGATAGCCCCCGCCGCGCCCATAGCATCGCGGCCCAGGGAGGTATCAACGCCGCCAAAAATTACCAGAACGACGGCGACAGCGTTTTTCGCCTTTTTTACGATACAGTGAAAGGCGGCGATTTCCGGTCGCGTGAGGCGAACGTCTATCGGCTCGCGGAAGTGAGTAACCTGATCATCGACCAGTGCGTCGAGCAGGGTGTCCCGTTCGCGCGCGAGTACGGCGGCTTGCTGGCGAATCGCTCGTTCGGCGGCGCGCAGGTTTCGCGCACCTTCTATGCGCGTGGCCAGACGGGGCAGCAGCTTCTGCTTGGTGCATATCAAGCGCTCTGCCGGCAAATCGCCGCCGGCACAGTCAAGATGTACCCGCAGACAGAAATGCTGGACCTTGTACTGGTCGACGGGCATGCCAAGGGAATTATCACGCGCTGCCTGTGCACCGGAAAGATCGAGGCGGTCGCGGCAGATGCGGTGGTCCTGGCAACCGGCGGTTATGGCAACGCTTTTTACCTCTCGACTAACGCGCGCGGTTGCAACGTGACTGCGACCTATCGGGCGTACAAAAAAGGCGCACTCTTCGCGAATCCCTGCTTCACCCAGATCCATCCGACCTGCATTCCCGTCGCGGGTCAGCATCAATCGAAGCTCACGCTGATGTCGGAATCCTTGCGCAATGATGGTCGCGTCTGGGTGCCGAAGGTAAAGTCAGAAAAACGATCGCCGAGCGAGATCCCAGAGGCGGGACGCGATTACTACCTCGAACGCAAGTACCCGAGCTTCGGCAATCTGGCGCCACGCGACATCTCATCGCGCAGCGCGAAGGAAGTTTGTGATGAAGGGCGCGGCGTCGGCCAAAGTGGTCGCGGCGTTTACCTCGACTTCGCCGATGCCATCACGCGCCTCGGAGAAAAGACGATTCGGGAACGTTACGGCAACCTCTTCGACATCTATGAAAAGATCACGGGCGAGAATGCGTATCGCCAGCCGATGCGGATTTACCCGGCCGTCCATTACACAATGGGCGGACTTTGGGTGGATTACAATCTAATGAGCAACGTCCCCGGCCTGCACGTCATCGGCGAAGCCAATTTCTCCGACCATGGCGCGAACCGATTGGGCGCCAGCGCCTTGATGCAGGGACTGGCGGACGGTTACTTCGTGCTTCCATATACACTGCCGATCTATCTGGCCGGTCAGATCGGAAAACGACCATCAGCGGATCGGCCGGAGTTTGCCGCGGCCGAGGCGGATGTGCGTGCCCGCGTGCGACGGCTGCTCGAGATCGACGGCAAGCGCTCGCTCGATTCGTTTCATCGCGAGCTCGGTTTGTTGCTCTGGGACAAATGCGGGATGGCGCGGAGCGCGGTTGGCCTGCAGGAAGGGCTGACGCGTATTCCGCAGCTGCGCGAGGAATTTTGGCGCGATGTTCGCGTCCCCGGCGATGGCGAAGAGTTCAACCAATCGCTGGAGCGCGCCGGACGCGTGGCAGATTTCCTCGAGTTCGGAGAGTTGATGTGCACCGATGCATTAGCTCGCGACGAATCATGCGGCGGTCACTTTCGGGAGGAACACCAGACCGCCGACGGCGAAGCGTTACGCGACGACGAAAACTTTGCGTCCGTCTTCGCGTGGGAATATCAGGGCAACGGCACCGCGGCGCCTCCGAAACTTCATCGTGAGCCGCTCGCTTACGAAGCGGTCGAACTCGCCCAAAGAAGCTACAAATGAATTTTAAACTCCGCGTCTGGCGCCAGAAGAATCACGCGGCCAAGGGCAAGCTGGTGAAGTACGAAGCAAAGGAAATCTCACCAAACACGTCGTTCCTCGAGATGCTCGATATTGTGAACGATCGACTGATCGGTACTGATGATGATCCGATCGCGTTCGATTCCGATT
>JACCXL010000364.1 GCA_013697015.1 Chthoniobacterales bacterium
TCGGTGGAGATTGTGCCCTGTCCACTCTTGAGGTCCCCGCGCCATTCCGCAGATGCTGTTCTTTTCATGGATGTCCTGTTGAGCAGATTAGGTCAGTCGTCAATTCGCGGGACGATCCCCCCTCTCCTCCTCCGGGCGCCCTCATTCCGGTTCGTGAGACGCGTGGCCTGCAGGCCAAACGCGATTGCAAGACAATGCGCCCTGTCTTGTTTTTCTGCTTCGCCGCCGCTCTCACCTGGGCTCTCTCCAGCCAGCTCCACGCCGCTGAGTCCCTCGACCAAACCATCACCTACCTGTTGGACGATATCGCCAAATCGGATGCGACCTTTATCCGAAATGGCGATCCGCACACTCCCGCGGAGGCGATGGCGCACATCAAAGCCAAGTACGAACATTTCAAAGGTCAGATAAAAAGTCCCGAGGATTTCATCCGGCTTTCCGCCTCCAAAAGCCTGCTCAGCGGCAAGCCTTATCTCGTCCGGACACATGACGGGAAGGAGCTCCGTCTGGACGCGTGGCTCTCGGAAGCGTTGCGAAAACACCGCACCGAGCTGGGAAACGGGTGAGCCGGGACAGGGGCGACCGATGTCGCCCATCCGGCCAAGCAGGATTGGCGCGCTTGTTGCTAATCTGGCGTACGACGTTGGTGCCTATCCCTGGGCGTCACGTGAACGTCATCCCGCCCGCATCCACCACGCCCATCCCGATCACCTGATGTCCGCCCGCTGCATCGCTCAAATCAAGCTTTCGCGAATCCTTGCAGCGAATGCGCTGAATCTCATGGCGCGAATGGGCCTCGTTGTTCTCTTCACCGGCTGCGCGACCCACGGCGAAAAGAAAATACGCATGGAGGTGGCGCCTGTAACCGCCGCACGTTCACCTGAGTTCCGGCAAGCAATGGGCGCCATTCTTGGTCCCAACTTTATCGCCGGCAACCAGATCACCACGCTCGCGAATGGGGATCAAATTTTCCCCGCGATGCTGCAGGCGATCCGCGGCGCCCGCAAGAGCGTCGACTTCGAAACTTACATTTTCTGGGATGGTGAAATTGCGCGCCAATTCACCGCTGCACTTTGCGAGCGTGCCCGCGCGGGCGTGAAAGTGAACGCGATCCTCGACGCGCAGGGCACCGGCAAGATGGGATTGGCCAACTTGGAAGCGATGCACGCTGCGGGCATCGACGTGCAGAAATATCACACACTTTTCTCGCTCGATCCGCGCCGCTACAATAATCGCACCCATCGCAAGCTACTGATCGTCGATGGCAACGTCGGTTTCATCGGCGGAGTCGGGATCGCAGATATATGGCTCGGCAACGCTTCGAATGAGAAACAATGGCGCGACAATCATTACCGGCTCACCGGCCCGATCGTGGCGCAGCTGCAGGGACTTTTCATGGACGATTGGCTCAAAACCAAGGGATCCATTTTGCAGGGACCGGAATATTTTCCGCCGGTTAGCCGGTCCGGTCCGTACCTGGCGCACGCTTTCCGGAGCTCGCCTCGCACCGGCGAGAGCAACATTGAGCTCATGTATCTGCTCGCGATCGCCTCTGCGCGCGAATCGCTTCTGATTGAGAATGCCTACTTCCTGCCGGACGAAAAAACACGCGAGGCCTTGATGCATGCAGCGCAACGTGGCGTGCGGGTCGAGATCGTCATGCCAGGCAAGCACATCGACCAGAAGCTCGTCCGCCTCGCCTCGAAACGGCATTGGCCTCAGTTGTTGAAAGCGGGCGTGAAAATCTACGAGTACGAGCCCTCGATGGTGCACGTGAAACTGATGATCGTCGACGGCATCTTCACCTCGGTCGGTTCCGCTAATTTCGACAATCGCTCGATTCGTTTAAACGATGAAGCCAACCTGGACGTTTTGGATCGCAGGTTCGCAGCGCAACAGCGCCGGCTCTTCGATCAGGATCGCGACCGTTCACAACCGGCGACCCTGAACGATGCCGGAAAACTGACGCTCGGTACCCCGTTCCATCAGCTCGCCGGGCTGGCGGCGTCGGAACTGTAAGGGGCGATTACCGCCAGCTTCAGCCGCAGTGCGGGAAACAGTCGCGGCCGTTAGTTTCTATTTTCATTGCGTGCCGCGCCATCGCATATTTTGCCATGATGGAAGCGCCCGTGACTGACGCCGCCGAAGACCTGCTGCAAACCTACGCGGAAAGCGGCGGGATTAATTACCTGGATGCCGCGGCCAAACTACCGTCACGTCCGGCGATCGAGTCAGCCTGCGTCGATCTGATGAGCCTGATGTTTCCCGGCTTCCATGGCGAAGCCCTTGTCCACTCGAGCGACCTTCCTGATGTCACGCGCAGCCGCATTAAAAGTTTGCACGCGCGCATGAAGCCGGAGATCGGCAAAAGCTTCGGACAATCGCCGACCAGCAGCGCAGCGGAAACTAAGGCGGATGAGATCCTGCGCTGGTTCATGTCTGAACTCGCGGGCTTGCGTCAAGTGCTTTGGACCGACATCGATGCGGCGTATGAAGGAGATCCGGCCGCGCGGAGCTATGAGGAAATCATCGTGGCCTATCCAGCCGTGGA
This sequence comes from Chthoniobacterales bacterium, assembly GCA_013697015.1. Classification (GTDB taxonomy): domain Bacteria; phylum Verrucomicrobiota; class Verrucomicrobiia; order Chthoniobacterales; family UBA10450; genus JACCXL01. The sequence goes on from JACCXL010000364.1 coordinate 2,552, forward strand.
GGCGATCGCGATCCAGCGCATGGCGCACTTGCTCTACTCCCGCGACGTGCCGCTGATCCCGAGGCTCATGACCGAATGGGCGCACACACGCACCGGAATCGACATTCATCCCGGCGCCAAGATCGGTTCGCATTTTTTCATCGATCACGGAACGGGCGTCGTCATCGGGGAAACGTGCGAGATCGGTTCGCACGTGAAATTGTATCACGGCGTTACGCTCGGGGCGCGCAGCTTCCAGAAAGACGAGCACGGAAAGATTCGCAAAGGGGGCAAACGGCATCCGAACGTGGAAGATGAGGTCACGATTTATCCGAACTCAACCGTTCTGGGGGGCGAGACCGTCATCGGCGCGCGCAGCACGATCGGCGGAAATGTTTTCCTCGTGCACAGCGTGCCACCCGATTCACTCGTCTTTTACGAGGAGAAGCAGTTGCAGATCATCGAGAAAAATGCGCACGGCGGTCGTTTGCCGGACAAGGAGTTCTAGGCCCTGATCTATCTGGATTACAATGCAACCACGCCGCTTTGCGAGGCGGCGCGTGAGGCGATGCGGCCATATCTGGAGCGGCATTGGGGTAATCCTTCCAGTGTCCACGCCGCGGGTCGCGAAGCGCGCGCGGCCATCGATGATGCTCGGGATCAACTCGCCAGCCTGCTCCGCGCAAAACCGCACGAGCTCATTTTCACCGGCAGCGGGACCGAATCGAACAACCTCGCCATCCTCGGTCTCGCGCGTGCCCATGCGCAGCGCGGGCGGCATCTGATTTGCGGCGCCACCGAGCATCACGCGGTGCTCCACGCCTTCGAGCATCTGCAAAAGCGCGAGGGCTTCGACGTCACATTTCTACCCGTCGATCACACCGGCCGGATCGATCCCGACACAGTGAGCGCCGCGCTCCGACCTGACACCACCCTCGTATCGATCATGGCGGCAAACAACGAAACCGGCGTCGTGCAGCCATTGCATGAGATCGCTGCGCGTTGCGAGCGTCGCGGCGTTCTGTTGCATAGCGACATGGTGCAGTCGTTTGCGAAAATGCCGACGCACCTGTCCGATCATGGCGTCGCCGCGGCCAGCTTCGCCGCGCACAAATTCTACGGGCCCAAGGGCGTTGGGTTCCTCTATTTGCGCGCTGGTCTTCCGATCGAGTCCATCCAATTTGGCGGTGCGCATGAAAACCAGCGGCGTCCCGGGACCGAGAACGTGCCCGCGATCGCGGGGATGGCCGCCGCCGCGGCGTGGGCCTTGCGCGCCTTCGAGGGGGAAGCGGAGCGCGAGAGACAGCTGCGTGACGAGTTGGCGGAGCGAATCGCGGCGATCTCTCCCGAAGCCGAACGCAACGGCGATCCAGCGCATTCTCTGGCCAACACTCTGAACCTCAGTTTCTCGGATATCGAATCGGAGACGATGCTGATGGCGCTCGATCTGGAAGGCGTCTGCGCCTCGAGCGGCTCCGCTTGCATGGTCGGATCTGTCGTGGCTTCGCATGTGCTGCTCGCCATGGGCATGTCGGCGGGACGCGCGGGTTCCGCGATTCGGTTTTCGCTGGGCCAGCAGACGACCGCGGCGGAGGTCGAGGCGACAGGCGCCGCCGTGAAACGCGTCATCGATCGCTTGCGCTCCGTACAGACAAACGCGCGCCGGCCGGAGTATGTGGCGCGTTGAACAGCTGGAGCTGCCGCTGCGCGCACCGGATCCAGCGATCGTGTTCGGACGCAACCGTCGCTTGGAATCCGAAGCCCGGGCGCTTTTGTGCTCGTTAGGCGCGGAGCGCCTTGCCTCGGCC
>JACCXL010000015.1 GCA_013697015.1 Chthoniobacterales bacterium
GGTCGGACTGGGGAGCCCAGGATCGATTTCCCCGAGCTGGACGCGCAAACAAGCCGACTTGTGGCCTGGCTCTATCTCCTGCAGCGTGATCGCGGAAGTGCGGCACTTCTCGAGCGCCCACTCACAGCGTGGCGCGAAGGGACACCCGGCGATCGGCTTCGACACATCGGGCGGCGCACCAGGAATGGTGTAGAGTTCTTCACCTTTCTCGTGCAACGCCGGGATCGCCCGTTGCAGCGCACGGGTGTACGGGTGCTTCGGGTGGGAGAGGAGCTGTGCCGTCGATGCCTCCTCCAGGATCCGTCCGGCATACATGACGAGCACGCGATCGCAGAACGCGGCCACAATTCCGATATCGTGCGTGATCAGGATAACTGCGGTATGCCTGTCGTTTTGCATCCTCCGAATCAGCTCGAGGATCTGCGCCTGCACCGTCACGTCCAAGGCGGTGGTGGGTTCGTCCGCCATCAGCAACTGCGGCTGCGTGATCAGCGCCATTGCGATCATGACACGCTGGCGCATCCCACCGGAGAACTCGTGTGGGTAACTTTGCATTCGCTTCTCGGCGTCTGGAATGCCCACTTCGCGCAAGGCTGCGATCCCGCGGGCATGTGCTTCGCGTCGCGTGATGCGCTGATGAATCAACAATGGTTCAATCACCTGCTCGCCGATCCGCATATATGGGTTGAGCGACGTCATCGGGTCTTGAAAGATCATCGAAATCTCGCGGCCGCGGACCTGGCGTAGTTCGCGTTCGGAGCAGGTGAGCAGATCGATCTGGCCGAACAGGGCGCGGCCTTCTTCGATCCTGGCCGGCGGCATCGGGAGCAGGCGGAGCAGGGAATAACAAGCGACCGATTTGCCGGAGCCCGATTCCCCCACGATGCCGAGCGTCTCGCCGCGCCGAACCTGGAACGAAACATCGTCCACGGCGCGAACCACGCCGGCGCGTGTGTGAAAATAAGTCCGGAGATTTTCCACTCGGAGCAGAGCGTCTTCCGCTGTAGTTGGCTCGCCGCTCATCTAATCTTTGGCCGCGCGTGGATCGAACGCATCCCGTAACCCGTCCCCGAGGAAATTGAGCGAAAATAAGCTGAGGGCGAGGGCGAGCCCCGGAAAAATCAGCAACCAGGGAAACTCTTCCATACTATCTGCGCCTTCTTTGATCAGAACGCCCCAGGAACTCATCGGCGGCTGCACGCCAAGACCGAGAAAACTCAGGAAAGCTTCCAGCAGCATCACGCTTGGCACCGTCAGCGTGGCATAGACAATGATCGGTCCAAGCGCGTTCGGAATCATGTGTCGAAAGATGATGCGCAGCCTGGAGAGACCGAGCGCCTGCGCCGCCTCGATAAATTCCATCCGGCGCAGTGACATGACCTGGCTCCGAACGATGCGCGCCATCGTCAGCCATTGCACGGCGCCGATGGCGACAAAAAGCAGCAGGAACTTCCGCCCGAAAAAGACCATGAGCAGAATCACAAAAACGGTGAACGGGAGTGCGAAGATGATGTCGACCACGCGCATCATGACTACGTCCACCTTGCCGCCGATAAATCCCGAGATCGTGCCGTAGAGCACTCCAATCGTCAGTGCGACCGCGGTCGCGCAGAGACCGACGGAAAGGGAGACCCGTCCGCCATAAAGGACGCGCGTGAAAAGATCGCGTCCGAGCGTGTCGGTTCCGAGCCAATGTTGCGCGTCCGGCGGCACGGCGCCCAGATGGAGGTTCTGGGTTTCGTAGGAGTGCGTCAGAAATAACGGACCCACGAATGCCGCCAGCGTGAGGACCACGAGCAGTGCTGCCGAGAGCACGGCCATCCTGTTTTTCGCGAGGCGATGCCAGGCGTCACGCCAAAGGGAGGTGCCACGCTCCTCGGTGTTGGCGGCATCTTCCGCACCGACAAGATCCGACAGTTCGGCGCCCGAGCTCATTCGAACTTCTGGCGCGGGTTCATCCAGACCAGGACAATATCGACGAGCAAATTGAAGAGCACGATGAGCGCGGCGTAAAAGAGCACCGCGCCGAGTACCATCGTGTAATCGCGATTGAACGCGGCGTTGACGAAGTAGCGACCCAAACCCGGGATCTGGAAAATGGTCTCCACCACAAATGAGCCCGTCACCAGTCCGGCGACGGCTGGGCCCAGATAGCTGACGACGGGAAGCAAGCCACCGCGCAGGGCGTGTTTCGTGACAATCACGAAATCGGAGGCGCCCTTGGCGCGCGCCGTTCGGATGAAGTCCTGCGAAAGCACCTCCAGCATTCCGCCGCGCGTCAGTCGTGCGACATAAGCCGCGTAAAGCGCACCGAGTGTCAGCGCGGGGAGCACGCGATCGGTCCAGTCGTTCCAGCCGGAGACACGCGCGTAACCAAGTTTGAGCGCAAAGACGAGAACGAGGAGCGGTCCGAGCACAAACGTTGGAACCGAAATGCCGACCATTGCGAGAGAGGAGGGGACGTAGTCTGTCCAGGTATTTGGCCGAAGTGCCGCGACAATCCCGGCGCTCAACCCGAATGTCAGCGCGATCAGGAGCGACCAGAACGCGAGCTCCGCTGAGATCGGAAAGGATTCGGCGATCAATTCATTCACCGTCCGGCTCGGATATTTCCACGAGGGACCGAGATCGCCGTGCAAAAGATTACGCAAATAATCGAGATACTGCGCGCCCAGAGGTTTGTTCAGCCCGTAGTAGGCTTCGGCACTTTTGCGAATTTCCGGACTGGCGGTCCGCTCGGTGTCGAACGGTCCGCCGGGCGCGAGCCGAATCATGAAAAACGTGAGCGTCGCGATCACCAGCAGCACGGGTATCATTTGCAGCAACCGGCCGGCGATAAAGCGCAACATCGGAAATGATCCTGCCGCAAACCGTCCCGCTTTTCTACTCTGCGCTCAAAGCAGTTGCTCGACGAACGTGCGGCCATCGAACAGGGAAAGATCTTCGAGTCGTTCGCCCGTTCCGATGAATCGCGTCGGCAACCCGAGTTCGTCCTGAATGGAAATCACGATCCCGCCCTTGCCGCTCCCGTCCAGCTTGGTCACGATCAATCCAGTTAATCCGACCGCCTGATGGAATTCGCGGGCTTGCGAAAGTGCGTTGCTGCCGGTGGTCGCGTCCACCACGAGCAGCGTTTCGTGGGGGGCTTTCGCGTCGTGCTTCGCGAGGCTGCGTTTCACTTTGTTCAACTCGGCCATCAGATTGCTTTTCGTATGCAGGCGGCCGGCGGTGTCGCAGAGCAGGAACTCGATGTCGCGTTTATCGGCCGCCTCATAAGCCTCGTAACAGAGTGCGGCCGGATCGGCGTTGTAATGCGAGCGAATCATTTCCACGCCGATTCGATCCGCCCAGACGGCGAGTTGCTCGATGGCGGCCGCGCGGAAAGTATCGGCCGCCGCGAGCAGGACGGAATGCCGGTTGTGTTTAAAATAATACGCGAGCTTCGCGGTGGAAGTGGTTTTTCCGGTGCCGTTGACTCCCACGATCAGCAACACTTTCGGTTTCGCGGGCAGAGGAGTGATCGGATTCGGAGCGAGCGGTAGAATCCGCACGATCTCCTCCCGCGCGATCTCTGCGATATCATTGGCCATGATCGTGGCGTGCTGCGAACGCTGGCGCAGTGCACTCAAAATGCGCATTGCCATCGGCACGCCCAGATCGGCCCGGATGAGCGTCTCCTCGAGTTCATCCCAGTCGACCGGTTTGCCCGAAAATTTCTGGACGAGCGATTGAAAGAATCTCATCGAGCACGGCGCGGACAGAGACTTCTATTGCGCAGATTCCCGGGCGTCGGCGGCCTGGCGAAGTGGCCGTGAAAGATCGCCTTTCACGCGATCCAGAATCCCGTTCACGAAACGGCCGGAATCGGGCCCGCCGTACATCTTGGCGAGCTCGATGGCCTCGTTAATCGAGACTACCGGTGGGATGTCGTCACGGAATAGCATCTCGTAGATGGCGAGTCGCAGCACATTGCGATCGACGGGCGAGATCCGTTTGAATTCGTAATTAGCGCAATAGCGGCGAATGCGTTCGTCGACGTCGTCGAGATGCTCGATCATGCCGTCGATGAGCGGTTGGGCGAACTCGCGCACGCGCGGAGTAGCGGGACAAAATTCCCAGAATTCCTCCATGTGCTCTGGAGCAGTGCCGCCCTGCAGATCGCGCCAGAAATGATATTGCACTGCCGCTTGCCGGCCGACGCGACGTTTTCCCATACCTATCGGGCTCGCAGCTCGGCCAGGGTGCCTGCGATTCCATGGGCGGCGCGCGCCGCCTCGGTCCCGCGATTGATTTCCGAACCGAGACATCGCTCGCGTGCCTGAGCTTCGTCCTCCAGGCTAAGCACGGCATTCGTGACGGGCACGCCATGCTCGAGTGCGATCTTCTGTAACGCGTCCGTGACCGCGCGCGCGAGATGCTCCGCGTGATCAGTCTGGCCCTTCAGAATCACCCCGAGAGCGAGAATCGCGTCAGCCTTTTTTTGCAAGGCGAGCTCGCGCACGACGATCGGGATCTCGAAGGCTCCCGGAACGCGGTGCAATGTGATGATGGCTTCCGGCGCCAGCGCGCGAAATTCCTCCAGCGCGTGATCAATCATTCCCTGCACGTAGCTTTCGTTGAAGCGACTGGCCACGATTGCAAACGTGCGCTGGCCTTGAGCGAGCGAGGGACGTAAAGGCGCGAGCGTAGACATTTCGCAATCTGCCGGT
>JACCXL010000023.1 GCA_013697015.1 Chthoniobacterales bacterium
TCGAGGTTGTAGTCCGCCGAACCGAAGGAATCCGAGTAGCCTTCAATCGTGAAAGTTGCCTTCGCGTTGCGCTTGATGAGCATCGCCAGCTTTTGCAATTCGGTGATGGCACCCGCTTGCAGTTCGGCGCTGTCGTATTCGTAAAGCGGATCGCTCGGCAGTTTGATGGCCGTGCCAGAACCGAGCGGACCTTTTTGCGAGAGCAAGGAATCGAGATCGCTGAAACCGGGTGCGCGTCCGCGGTTCGGACCAGCGCTATCGCCCGGCAGTTTATTCAGCACGTTCGGCCGTTTGATCGTCGTGCTGGTGGCAAGTTCTGTACCGGTGAGCGCCGGCTGTGGCCGGCCCGAATTGGCCGCGTCATTTAACATCGTCTGTTCGCGGGTCGCATTCGGGTTGGCGGAAAGCGTTTGCGCCGTCGTCCGTTCGATCTCGTTCATGATCGACGTCGCGTTCGTCTGATCTATCAGTGGTTTATCCGGCAAAACATCGCGCACCTCATCCGGCATCGCGGCGCTGGCGTGCACTTCCTCGAGCAACTTGTCGAACGACTTCTTCTCATCCGGCAACTGCACATCCGTCTTGTCAGGATCGGGTTTCGCCGCCGTCGTGCTTTGATCCAGGCTCGCTTTGTCGAGCGGCTGCAGATCGACGCTTTTGACCTTGAACGTCGGCGTTTGTGGCGCGTCTGGAAGCAACGACCGCGCCGGCTGAAATTGCGTGCGGTAAAAATATGCGCACAGGCCGAGATGCAAGAGCAGGGAAACAACAAAGCCAACGAGCAGCCAGTTGCGTTGCCGGCTCCCGCTAAGAAGCGCTTCATCGTAATCGCTGAATTCCGAAACTCTCATGCTCGCAGAAAGCAATCGCTTCGCGCGGATCCGTGTCAATTAGCCGGCAGCGACGCTTCCTGAACTTTGACATCGCCGTGTCGCGTCCGCTCAATGAAAACCTGCGCGGCGCGCCGGATCTCATCGGCAACGCGTGCTTCCGGCGCGACAAATTTCGGCGTGAACCACGGAAACAGCCCGATCAAATCATGCGTGACCAGGATTTGCCCGTCACAATTGTCGCCTGATCCGATCCCGATGGTGGGAATTTCGATCGCGCTCGTGATCTGACGCGCGGCCTCTTTCGCAACGATCTCGAGAACGACGGCGAAAGCGCCCGCGGCCTGCACGGCGAGCGCATCGTTCCGCAACATCTCCACCTCGCCTGGCGTTCTCCCCTTCAGCTTGTAGCCGCCTTCTAACCGCACGCTCTGCGGCAACATGCCGATGTGCCCCATTACCGGGACTCCAGCGCCTACGATCGCGCGAATCTGGGCGACATGACTTGCACCGCCTTCCAACTTCACCGCTGCCGCGCCCGCTTGGACCAGCTCATGCGCGCTCTGCACTGCCTGCTTGGCATCGTTGTAGGTATTGATCGGCATATCCGCGACGAGCAGCGCCCGTTTCACACCTCGCGCCACCGCGCGCGTGTGGTGCAACATCTCGGCGAGCGTGACCTCCGTAGTGTCTTCGTATCCCAGAACCACCATGCCGACCGAGTCGCCTACCAGGATGATGTCGATGCCGATTTCATCCAGCAGCCGGCCTATTGGGTAATCGTAGGCGGTCAACGCGGTGATGCGCTCCCCGCGTTTTTTCCGCTCACGCCAGTCCTGCTTCGGCGTTGGATTCACCATGTAAAGTTCTGCCGGGTAACCGCTCCGCCGAGCGGCAAGCGATCGAGCAATCCCGAGACCGTCACTGATTGGCCCGGCAGGACAAGATCGGGCCGAATCTCCGCGAGCGGAGCAAGGACGAATCGCCGCCCGATCATCCGCGGGTGGGGTATCTGAAGCGTATCCGTCGCGAGCGTCATGTGACCGAAGTAAAGCAGGTCGAGATCGAGCGCGCGCGATCGGTTGCGCGCGTGCTTCTCCGGACGACCATGCGCGTCTTCGATCGCGCGCAAGTCTCGCAGCAATGTCTCCGCATCAGCGTTGTATTCGAATTCGATTACGGCGTTGAAGAATTTTCCGGCGTTCATCTCACAATCGATCGGTTCGGTTTCGTAGATGGATGAGGATACGACCGGTCCGCTCACACCTTCAATCAAACCGACAGCCGCGCGCGCATTTTGCATCGCAGCCAGGCG
>JACCXL010000039.1 GCA_013697015.1 Chthoniobacterales bacterium
AAGCCTTCTTCGTCAGCATATTTCAGCAATCCCGCAGAACACTCGATCTGCTCGAAATCGGCCAAGCGCATTGCCGAATAGAGAATGGCCCCGTCAGACTCGGCGATAAGGAAGATTCTTGAAATGGCTATAGAAGCCGGACGATCTACCGGATCGATGCGATACCGTAGCAAGTTGTCAGAGCAATCAGTTGGAAGGGATTGCAATTGTTCCAACTTGAGGGTTTGCCACACATTCGGCTGCAACGGCGCCATTACCGAAGATTCTTCTTTAAAGCCTTCCCTCTGGGCAGAAAACACTTGAAAGACAGGGGCTGAAACTGAGCGATCAAATGCTGCCCAAGTAGTTTCGCTCTCCATCCTGTTCTCGAAAACACCGAGCTTGAGGCGCGGTAGCCGGGTGTCCGAACAGACTGCGATAGAGAATACTCCGTTACTTACTCCGGGTTGGAAATTTACGTATTTAATTTCTCCATTGAATGTCCCGAAAACATCGGTCGGGGAAGAGGCGTCCGGCGCAATCCATGAACCAGCAATTAACCTTTGTTTCCCGACGCGGCACTTTTTGAAATATTGCTTCAGCAGTCGATGAAAGTCGTCGTGGTACAGTTCCGATTTATGGAAAGGATTTGTAGTTCCAGTGCGATCTGTGTATTCGCGCTTATCGGGGCTTGATATGAGCAAAGCGCCTTCTGGAGCCAAAACACGTTTGATCTCCCGCAGAAATTCTGCGTGCTCATCGATGTGCTCGATCGTTTCGAAGCTCACCACGAGATCAATGCTGTGATCTTCTACCGGAATTTTCAGACATGAGCCTTCGCGGAAAATTAGGTTCTCTTTCTGGTAAGCACGCTTGGCGTGGGCTACGACTTCGGCGTCAATGTCCACGCCAATAACCTGCGCACTGACGGCGGCGAGAAGGTTGGAGCCATAACCTTCACCGCAGGCAATATCCAAGACACGTTTTCCGTTAGCGATAGCCACTGCGAGCGCGTAGCGATGCAGGTGTTCGTAAAGCCCTTGGCCACGGTACGTCGGGACGAGGCGCTCTCCCGTCCAAGGAAGGTGTTTCACTTCGTCATCGTCCATATCAAAACTCGAAACTTGTTGCTCAAAAAAGCAAGGTATTTCGTCTTCGCGGAACAACGACCAAGTTGCACGACAATCAGCGGCTTACGATCAATCAACGGAAGTGTCGCCGACGATGTCATCCGCAATCTGATCTTTGCTCGCAAAGGCGATCACTTCAATCTCGATCTGGGCGCTTTTGGGCAAAGCCGAAACTTGCACGGTGGAACGCACCGGCGGCTGCTCTTTGAAATAGGAGCCGTAGATTTCGTTTACAGTTTGGAAATTGCCGAGGTCGGTCAGGAAAATTGTCGTCTTCAAAACATCGCCTAGAGAAACATCTTCCGATCTCGGTGATGCGAAGCTGCCGTTGCTCCTAGCGGCGGCCGGATGCGGCTATGGCGTGCGTTGGGCGGAGAACAAATCCGCGAGGAACCGGCCCTGTTCGCGCGACGCGGGACCTTGAGTTATAGCCGGGCATGCCTGGACGAAAATTCGCCTATCGCATCGTCGACGTCTTCACCGATCGCGTTTTTGGCGGGAACGCGCTGGCCGTCTTTCTGGATGGCCGCGGAATCTCCGATCGCGAGATGCAGTCGATCGCGAAGGAGATGAACCTCTCCGAGACGACGTTTGTTCTGCCTCCGGACAATTCCGCCCATCAGTTTAAAGTGCGGATCTTCACGCCCGGTCGCGAGCTGCCGATGGCTGGGCATCCGACGATCGGCACGGCCTTTGTGCTCGCGCGCGAAGGCGCGATTCCGCTTTCCGGCGATGAAGCCAACGTGATCTTCGAGGAGCTGGTTGGTCCCATTCCTGTCCGGCTCCGAGGCGTGCATGGACGTGTCGACATGATCTGGATGACGCAACCGTCGCCAAAATTCGGCGCGATATTCGACAACCGAGCCCTCGCGGCTGAAATGCTTTCGCTCGAAACATCCGCGCTTGATCCGACGTTGCCGCTGCAGGTCATCTCGTGCGGCGTGCCATTTCTGTTCATTCCGGTGAAGGACCTCGCGTCGATGCGCCGTTTGCGGTTTCGCGAACACGTCGCCGCGCACGCGCTCGACGAACTCGGTGTGCACGAAGTTTTTCTGTTTTCACGCGAGGTCGAAAATCCTGGTTCCACTGTGCACAGCCGAATGTTCGCGCCCGGCCTAGGAGTCGTGGAAGATCCGGCCACAGGTGGCGCGAGCGGGCCGCTTGGTTGTTATCTGGTGCGCCATGGTGTCGTCGCCGCGGAGCCGACGGCCGCGATCATAAGCGAGCAGGGGATCGAAATGGGACGTCCGAGTTTCATCCACATCGAAATCACCGCGAGCGCCGGCGAGATCTCGCGTGTGAACGTAGGTGGCCGCGCCGTGTTCGTCGGTGCCGGGGAACTGACGCTTCCCGATAATGCTGAATCTGCCTAACGAGTGCACGCTGCGTCATTCGGTTGTCGAGGCGGCGAGCGAG
>JACCXL010000054.1 GCA_013697015.1 Chthoniobacterales bacterium
CCGCCGAGGATGGGCGGCAGCGGCACCGTCTTCTCGCGATTGGCGCTCACCTGAAGCGGGCCGGCGTCAATGACCTTCTCGCGTTTTGTGTAGCTAAAGCCGCCATAAGCGAGCGCGATGATCCCAATCGCGATCAAAATTAACCCGACGATGCCGACCGGTTTCATGCGCGGATGATCTGGTCAGAGAGACCGGCGACCCTGGACCAAATTGATAATGAGAATTACAACGGCGATCACCAGCAGGATGTGAATGAAGCCGCCCATCGTGTATGAGCTGACCAATCCCAGCAGCCAGAGCACGAGCAAAATAACAAAGATAGTCCAGAGCATTTCGATTCCTTTCGGTTGAGGTTAACTCTGCTTCGTGTCGCGCCCCGCTAGTGCGCTTATAGAATTTTCTGAGCCGCCACAGTTTTTTGGATGATCCGCGCTTTACATAAACTCAAACAAGGCGCTGGCGCCCAAATTACGGAGCGGATAAAAACGGTTTGGCACGAAATGCTGCCACCTCAGCATTCCGTCTCTCGATTTTCCTGTACCTGACTGCGGCCACCCTCTGCTTTGGATGCGCCAACGAGGGCGTTGTCGTTCACAAAGTATTTCGTCCTGCGCCGTTCCGATTCGATCGGAATCGACGGTTCGTTCACTTTTGCGCGACCCAACTGGGAATAGAGCGCTCGCAACTCGTGACCGAGGAGGTATTTCAGCGTTACGAAGTTGGTCAATACTTCAACGATCTGCAACCCGGCTCTCTGTCGCCCAGCGTTCGCGGCCTAGACGCAAACCGGCGTGAAAATCGCGTGCCGCTAGCACAAAAAATCATCCCGACAGGTGGCTTGGTGTGTTGAGATGATTGCCCCGATCTAAGGCGGCACGGACATTCCAATCCGCAGCTTTGAGTCGGGCTACAGCCGTCTCAATCTCACATCCGAGCTGCTCGCTGACCAACCGCGCCGCGCGATCGCGTAACTTGCGGCTCGTGGCCTGCAAATCGACCATCGAATGGCCGCGAACTTTGCCGAGACGGACCATCGCTCCAGTGCTGATGATGTTGAGAGCAACCTTTGTCGCGGTTCCGGCTTTTAGCCGCGTCGATCCCGTCAGTAATTCCGGACCGGTGGGCAGATCGATCTCCACGTCGTACGTTTCGGTTCGCTGGCGGTCGGGATTGCACGTGAGCAACATCGTGCCCGCGTCGCGTTCCCTGGCTTTCGTAAGCGCGCCGAAAACAAATGGCGTGCTGCCGCTCGCCGCAATTCCGCAAACAACGTCGCCCGCGCGGATGCCGCGCTGCACGATCGTCAAAGCGCCGCTTTCGCGTTCGTCCTCGGCGCCTTCGGCGCTGCGAAAAAGTGCAGTCGCGCCACCGGCTATGATTCCCTGCACCAGCTCGGAGGAAGCGCCAAAGGTGGGGCGAATTTCGCTCGCATCGAGCACGCCCAGCCGACCGCTGCTGCCTGCGCCAACGTAGAAGAGCCGACCACCCGCGCGCAGAGCCGCGGTGACGAAATCGATCGCCCGCGCCAGATTGTTGCTTTGTGCGCGGAGCGCCCCTTCCACGAACTGTTCTTCGCTGACGAAAAGAGCGACAATTTCCGTGGCGGTCATCTGGTCCAAAGACACCGAACGCAGATTGGCTTGCTCCGTCGCAATAGACACACCTGGCACGCGCGGAACATCGGCAGCCTGCAGGAACTCCGGGCCCGCTTCCTCCTCTTTGAGAGCGAGAGTCGCCGCCGCCAACTCCGGTGTCTGCGCCGCAGGCGCGACGACGGCGTTTGGAGCGAGTGCCCGAAGCTCACGGCGATAGGCCTCGACGTAAACTGTGCAGCATTGGAACAATCCGCCCAGCAACCTCACTTCCGGTGCGCTGAACCCCAGACGGTGCGCGACCGCAGTCGTGTATTCTGCCAGAACCCGTGCGCCGCCATGAAGGATTTCGATGACGTGGCGGTCGCCCGAATCGGCCGCGGCGAAGACGACCGGCGTGAGCATGGCAATCTCTGTCTTGTTGGCAGTTTGTGCCCACCTGACCAATTCATCGAGATTGTTGAGGGCAAGCTCCCGCAAGACGCCGGCTGCGAATTCAGTTTCACCGCGGTGCAGATCGTGTTCCCGCAGGATCAATTGCAGCGCCTGAACTGAGAGGTAGTAACCGCCTCCGGCGTCGCCCAGCACGTGCCCCCACCCGCCCGCCTTTTCGATCCGCGCGCCGCGGCGACCTGTGATCGAAGAGCCGGTTCCGGCATTGACCGCAATTCCATCGCCGTCGCCGAGGGCGGCTTCCACACCGGATTCCCGATCGCTGCCGGCGACAATTTTCGCGTCCGGCCAGACACTCGAAGCGAGTGCCGCCAGCTCACGTCGATCCTCGCCCGTGACACATCCAGCGAGAAAAATGCCGAGCCGAGCAATGTCGGTTGGTAACGCCTCGAGGATCTCACGCAGGCGAGCCGTACTCGTCAGGCGAAGATTTGCGGGCGGCAGCTTTCCTCCTCGCGTAACCCGCAGGGCGCGGCCATCCCATTCTGCAAGAACCCAGGCAGTCTTGCTCCCCCCACCGTCAATTCCCAGGACGCTTTGATGTGGCCCGTGCACCGGGTGAAAAGATAAACAGCGGACGCCGGTTGTCCTGCGGATTAGAAGCTGCGTATCGTGGGCCGATGGCAGATGCGGAGCGCTCGGCGAAACGACGAATCGATCAATTGCGGAGTGCGATCGAGGAGCACAACCGCCTCTACTACGAGGAGGCAGCGCCCACCATCGGCGACCAGGAATTCGACCAGCTTTATCGCGAATTGGCGGATCTCGAGGCGAAGTTTCCGCAGTTCGCTGCCTCGGATTCGCCGACACGACAAGTGGGCGGCAAACCACTGACCGCATTCACCCAGATTACGCATCGCGCTCCGATGCTGAGTCTCGACAATACGTATTCGCAGGAAGAGGTGACGGAGTTTTATCGTCGCCTCCAGCGGTTGCTGCCTAACGAGGAAATCCGCGTGATCGTGGAACCAAAAGTAGACGGCGTCGCAGTTTCACTCCTGTATAAAAACGGCCGGCTGCAGTACGCGGCCACCCGTGGCGACGGCGCGGTCGGCGACGAGATCACGCAGAATATTCGAACGATCAGATCCATTCCCGAGAAGCTGCGGGCGAAGGCACCGCGGTTGCTGGAACTGCGCGGCGAGGTCTATATTTTTAAATAATTCTTCGCGCGCCTGAATGCCGAGCGCACCGAGAGCGGTCTTCCGGTTTTTGCTAATCCGCGCAATGCGGCGGCGGGTTCACTGAAACAGCTCGACCCGGCGATCGCGGCGCAACGCCCCCTTGGCGTTGTCTTTTACGGGACCGGCGCTGTGGACGGCGCGGACCTCAAGGCGCACTCGGAGCTGTTTCCGTTTCTGCAAAAACTCGGGCTGCCGTCTGGCGGGAAATGGTGGCACGCGAGTTCCGTCGACGAGATTCTCAACGCGATTGATGAACTCGACCGCGTGCGACATGACTTCGCTTACCAGACGGACGGCGCCGTCGTGAAGGTCGATTCGTTCGCACAACGCGAGCAACTCGGCTTCACGGCGAAATCCCCGCGCTGGGCAATCGCTTTCAAATACGAAGCGGAGCGCGTGGAGACGCGCTTGCAGGACATCCTGATTCAAGTGGGACGAACCGGAACGTTGACGCCCGTAGCTGTTTTGGAACCTGTTACCGTGAGCGGCAGCTGCGTGGCTCGCGCGACCCTGCATAACGCGGAGGAAATAGAACGAAAAGATATTCGCATCGGGGACGTAGTGGTGGTCGAAAAAGCGGGCGAAGTCATCCCAGCGGTCGTTTCGGTCCGGACTGATTTACGCAGCGGCCGCGAGAGCAAATTCCGGATGCCAACGAAGTGTCCGGAATGCGGCAGCAAAGTCTTCCGGGATGAAGGTCAGGTCGCGATCCGTTGCGTGAACAGCCAGTGTCCGGCGCAGCTACGGCGTCGCGTCGAACACTTTGCGTCGCGCGGCGCGATGGACATAGAGGGCTTGGGCGAAGCCATGGTCGGTCAGTTGGTGGAAAAGGAGCTCGTCGCGGACATCGCCGGCATCTACGCACTCGATCGCGCCAAGCTGGCCGGGCTCGAACGGATGGGCGACAAGAGCAGCGCGAAACTTTTAGCTGCGATCGAAGCGAGTAAGGCGCGACCGCTCTGGCGACTCGTTTTCGGTTTGGGAATCCTGCACGTCGGCGTGAGCGCATCGCGCGCGCTGGCGCAGCATTTCCGCAATCTGGAGTCGATGATGGAGAGTTCGGTCGAAGAACTGCAGAGATTGCCGGACGTGGGGGCAGTTGTCGGAAAAAGCATTCATGATTTTTTTCGCGAACCGCACAATCGGAGAATCATCGGCCGGCTGCAGGCGGCCGGCGTTCGACCGGTAGTGGAAAAGCCCGCGACCGCCGCACAGCCCGATGCCTTCCGGCAAACCACCTGGGTCATTACCGGAACGCTCGCGCAACCACGCCATGAGATCGCAGAGTTAATCGCCGGGCGAGGCGGAAAGGTCAGCACAAGCGTGGGCAAGAAGACAAGCTATCTGCTCGCAGGCGCAGACGCGGGCAGCAAACTGGCGAAGGCGCGGCAACTCGGAATTCGGATCCTGAGCGAGGCTGACTTCCGCGAGATGCTCTAACCGCTACGGCGTGCGGCTGATCGGAGCGTCCAGCTTCAACGGAATACTTTGGCGAGGCGAGAGAGGCGACGCGATGACCGGAGGATGCTGGCCCGCCGGATGAAAATCCGCCTGCACTTCAAAGGTGAGCATTTCATCCCCGCGCCTGACCGTGATCGGCACCGTGTCGCCCGCGGTGATGAAGAAGGAAGCATCAAGCACATCCTCCGGCTCGCGCACTTTTGTTTTGCCGACCTGAAGAAGAATGTCGCCGGCTTTTACGCCGGATCCCTCCGCGGGCGTGCCTTCCATGATGTCTTTCATCCGCGCGCGCGAACCATCGACGCTAGTCTCAGCTTCTTCGACATTAATGCCGATCCAGCCGTGCCGCGGCTCGCCAAAACGGACGAAGTCGCTCCGGATCTTTTCGGCGGCATCGATCGGCAACGCGTAGCAGGCCGAGCCGTTATCCAGACTGCTGACCAAAATACCGATTACTTCGCCTTTGAAATTCAGGAGCGGTGCGCCCGCTTCGCCGCGTTGCGTCGGCAAATTCACACGCACGTGAGTAGTCGAAAAATACCGGCCCAGAAATTTGCGATCGAAGCCGGCAACCATACCGAAGCTCGGGGTTTCCGGCAGATCGAGCGGGAATCCGATCGTGACGACCGGCGTCGCAACTTCCAACTGCTCTGATTTCCCGATCGGCAGCGAAGGGGTCAGCAGGTCGATCTTCAACATGGCGAGGCCGCTCCGCAAATCGGTCATGATTTGCCGGGCTGGAATTCTTTTACCGTCCATTTCGACCGCGAAATTATCGGCTTCTCCGCCGACGGAATAGGCCGTGAGAATCGTGCCGGAGGGGTCAACGAAAAAGCCTGTCCCGACGATATCGCTGTGTTGATCGGCGGCATGGATTTTCACGACCGCCCTGGCAGCGCGATCGAAAATCTCCTTCACCTCGCGACTGATGGAATTCGCAGATCGCTCTTCGGCTCGGGCCACACTCGTTGTGGCGAAAGCAAGGAGGAGCGCAAGGAGCGGCTTCAGCACAGGGGCAAGGGAACGGCACGGATGACCCGCGCCGTTTTTAAAACCGGAAAGCCGGCTCATAACTCACGGGAACAGTGTCGAGCACGTAACGCGGTGGCGTCGCGGCCCGGTGAGTGTGGGAGCTTTGTCTGACATTACGAGCAAGCCGGGAGCCGAAGTCGCGCGTTGCGACAGGTGACGAGAGACTCCATGCCGCGGCCGTTGCGGCCGGCGGAGTGAGCGCGGCCGTCTCCTGCAAAGCAACGTCGTTCGAAACTGGGGTCTGATAAACTTTGAGCGACACGACAGCTGCACAAATCATGACTGCCGCGACCGCCATCGGATAGGAAATCAGCGACGGCACGTTCAAGCTGAACATGAAATCATGCGCGCGCTGCCAACAGATGCGCCAGAGCGGCTGGCGCAGCAATTCGTCGCGCTGACGACGATGAAACTCGTGCAGGAAACTCTCGAAGTAAGCCGGCGGCGGCTGCTCGTAACGTTTCAAGCGAAGCAGCTTGCCGATATCGTTTTCGTTAAACTCGTCCATGCACTAAATCGTCGGGCCGTTAACCAACGGGGTTCTTGCGAAATTCGTCCAGATAATTCTGCAGCTGCCGATTCGCATAGAAAAGTCGCGATCGCACCGTCCCTTCCGACACCCCGAGAATCTTGCTGATCTCGGCGTGCGGCATTCCTTGAATGTGAAACATGGTGACCACGGCTCTGTGTTCATCAGACAATTTCATCATGGACTCGTTCAATCTTCGCTGGAGCTCGGTCAGGTCCGCTTCCCGCACCGGACTGCTCGTGGCGGTCAGCTCCAGAAACTCTTTGTCGTTTTGCACGTTGCCATCAATGTCATCGAGGCTGAGGTGAAAACGCCGTCCGCGTTTTTTCAGAAAATTCAGCGTCATATTCACGGCGATCGAATGGATCCAGGTGTAGAATGACGACTTGCCGCGGAAGCCGCGAATCGACTTGTAGGATTTCGAAAAAACATCCTGCAGCAGGTCGTTCGTGTCCTCGTGATTCGAGGTCATGTTGTAAACCAAGCCGTAAAGCCGCGGCGTATACTTCACGACCAATTGATCGAACGCCGCCACCTCGCCCTCCTGAGTGCGAGCGACAAGTTGCTGGTCTTCGTCCGATCGCGGCTGATCCATCGCTTCGCGTTTAGCCTTAACACGCGGACGGGCACCGGACGATAGCAAATCGGTTAGGCGGCGCGCCGGCGGCGGCAATGCGACCGAAGGACTCATCTTCTTCGTCTCGGCTGCGGCCATCAATTGCGCCGATCGCGCACGGAAAGGAGGTAGACCAGATTTCCGAGCGTGGCGACAAAGGCCGCGACATAGGTAAGGGCGGCTGCGTTGAGAACCTTGTTCACGCCCAGCACTTCCTGGCCGGGTTGTACGATCCCCATCTGCTGCAGGATGATTTTGGCGCGGCGAGAGGCGTCGAATTCGACCGGCAACGTGATCAACTGAAAGGCGAGCAGAACCAGGTAGCAATAGATGCCCAGCGTAATCAACCCTGTGAGGTGGAAAATGAATCCGCCGAAGATGACGAACGGAAGCATCCGCGATGCAATCTGGGTCACTGGAACGATCGTCATGCGCCACTGCAGCGGCGCGTAGGCTTTCGCATGCTGAATGGCATGGCCGGTTTCATGCGCCGCAATCCCAAGCGCGGCGACGGAGGGCGTGTTGTAAACGTCGGTCGAAAGGCAGAGCCGTTTGCTCGTGGGATCGTAATGGTCGCCGAGATAATCGTTCGTCTCGACTACCTCGACGTCGCGAATTTGCGCTGCTTGCAAAATTTCGCGCGCCGCCTCCGCACCGCTGATGTTCGCGCTGGCACGGACCTGGCCCCATTTGCGGAAGGCACTCTTCACCCGGAACTGCGCCCAGAGCCCGATCAACAGCGGCACGCCGACCAGGAGCAGCCAGTTGTGCCCGAAAAATCCTCCACCGAATCCCATGGGGTAGTACATAGCTCGATTCTTATTTTACACGAGATTAGACGCCGCGCGGCGTCGTTCGTTCAGATTTCGAGACGTTTCTCGAAACGCGAGAGCATCCGGATACCGGTCCTGGTCACGACCACCACATCTTCAATCCGCACGCCACCCAGCCCGGGATAGTAGAGACCAGGTTCAACCGTCAAGGTCTGGCCCGGCTTGAAGACCGTTTTCTGAAAACGCGGGAACTCGTGAATCTCAAGGCCAAGGCCGTGACCGGTGCCGTGGAAAAATCCGACGTTGCGCCCGTCGCGTGTTTCCGTCGGATAGCCTCGATCTGTAAAGAGCTGCTTGATTCTATTATGCAGCTCGAGACCATCCACCCCCGGCTTCATATTTTTCAAACCGAGCGCCTGACCCTCGCGCACCGTCTCCCAAAGGCGGCGTTGCTCTTCGCTGGCCCGGCCGCGCACTACCGTCCGCGTGATGTCGCCGAAGTAACCCGTCTTCGCATCACGGGGAAAAACATCGAGGATAATCAGTGCATCGGCATAGAGCGGCCCGGATCCGCGCTCGTGCGGATCGCAGGCCTGATCGCCGCCTGCCACGATGGTGTTGGCGGGCAAGCCGCCCGCCCGCAGGATCGCGGAATCGATTTCCGCGCGCAGAATCTCTGAAGTTAAGACACGCCCGAACCAATCGAGCTTTTTGCCGCGGCGCGAGCGGCAGGCGGCCAACACTTCCACGGCGCGAGCGAGCCCCTGCTCGGTGATCGAAAGCGCGCGCCGCATCTGACGCAGTTCGTCGTCTGTCTTTGCCTCCCGTGCCGGCCAGAAAAGCCCGTTCGCCGTTTCGAGTCGGATCTTGTGTCCCTCCAGTTCCTGCGCCAGGCGCAGCGGAAAGTTCGACGGCACCAGCGCCGAACGCACGCCGCGTTTGCGCAGGAAATGCGAAACCACTTTCTCGAACTCCGGCGCTTTTTTTGCACCGTTCTGCACTTCGCGCTCAAACTCTCCGTAAGGAAGAATTTCATCGACCTGCGCCTGCTTCCGACCGCGGTCGATCTCGAGATCGCTCAACACGATTGTGCGCTTGCCCTTTTGCTCGAGGAAAACAAACGGATCGCCCACCACGAGCCGAGTCGCGTAAAGCATATCAGCGTCTTGCTCGCTGGCGGCGACGATCAACCGCGTCGACTTTTTCATTCGCGTCATCATTAACTTCTCCGCACTTCCAACTGACGGCGCAAGATCCAGTGCAGGAGCCCAAGGAGCGCAAGCGAGGAACCGACCAGCACCGCGGTGTTGAACGTAAATACGCTTACCTGCGCGCTGAGATAGCGTTTCGTTTCGCCAAAAAACACGTTCAGCTTTCCGCCGCGGCGATAATCGTTCTGCTCCATCTCGGCATTCGAGATCAAATCCGAGACCTTCTGATTCACATAAAGCTGTTCCGCCGTGACCGGGCCAACCGCCGCCTTGAAAAGCGCGCGGTCGAAAGGCCGTTTGCGATCGAGCACCTCATCGACTCGATGCAGATAACCATCCAGTTCTTCGGCGCTTTTTGCTTCCAATCCGGAGAGCACCGCCAGGGTCTCTTTTAGCTCATCGAGACGTTTGCTTTCCGCCGCCTTTTCGTGCCGGGAAACGATCCGATCAATCTCACGCTGGGCGCGTTCCTGCCGCCGCGTGAGTGGGTTCAACTT
The DNA here is from genome assembly GCA_013697015.1 of Chthoniobacterales bacterium. Taxonomy (GTDB): domain Bacteria; phylum Verrucomicrobiota; class Verrucomicrobiia; order Chthoniobacterales; family UBA10450; genus JACCXL01. The sequence continues at coordinate 9,349 of JACCXL010000054.1, forward strand.
CGCCTGCGCCACGACCAATTCTTCGTAGGACCAGCGCATCGCGATGAACTGGCAGACAAAAGGCACCTGCAGTTTGCTGCTCATCTTTTGTCCCTCCTCGTCCGAGGGATGCTCGGAAAACCAATGGGTCAGCGTGTAAACCAAGGCGAGGTTTCGGTTCATATCCTCGTACTTAATCAACGCTCCCCCCATGATGATTTGCGGAATCAAAACCAGCGGAACGATGTTGGCCGCGGTCTTCGGATCAGCCACGAGAGATGAAATCACAAGGCCAAGGGAGATACCGCCCATCGCGGTCATCAACATCATCCCGAGGTAAAGCCAGAACATGCCGCGAATCGCGAGAATGTAATTGCCGATGAGGACGAAGAGGACGCATTGCAGCAAGGCGAAGAAGGTCAGCGAAAGCGTCTTGGAGAGGACGTAATAAGAGAGGCGAACGTTTAGATTTCGCTCCCGCTGCAAGACGGCACGATCCCGGATAATGTCGTCCGCGCTGTTTGTCAGGCCAAGGAACATCGCGACGATCAGGCTGAGAAACAAAAACGTCGGAATGTGATAGGCGGATGCGAAGTCATATTGGCCGCTGTCCGAGTAGCGCAGCAACGTCGCGATCATGAGCGCGAGGACCGGCGCGACGCCGATCGTGATCACAAGGTTGGCGCGGTTGCGCAGTTTGCTGATGAACGCGCGCCGGAGCAGAGTCCGCAGCTGCGTCCATTCATCATGCCAGCGAAACGAGCTGCGCTTTTTCTGCGCAGGTTCTTCCGGCAGGGCGGGAATTGCTTCCCGCCGCAGCGAGACCTGTTTGACGTCTTGAATGAGCCGGAAGGCCTCATACTTGTCGCGCCAGAATTCCGGAGAATAGCGCCGGGCCGGGACCAGCTGGCCGCGGCTGTTCTCCTCGTAAATTACATCACCGCTGATGTCGCGTAGCGGTGTCTCCAGAACATCGAAGATGAATTCGGGCCGCGTCGTGCCACACGAGGCGCAGGCGCCGAGATCGGCCCCAAACTGATGTTGATGCTCGGCTTCGGCGAAGTAGCGCAACATGTCCGTGGGCGTGCCGAAAAAGACCAGGCGCCCGCCTTTATCGAGCAGGATCGCCTTGTGAAACATCTGAAAAAGTTTCGAACTCGGCTGGTGGATCGTCACCATGATGATCTTGTTGTGCGCCATGCCGCGGATGATCTCGATGACATGCTCCGAATCTTTCGAGGATAATCCGGAAGTCGGCTCGTCGAACAAATAGACGTCCGCAGAACCGATCATATCGAGGCCGATATTGAGACGCTTTCGTTCGCCGCCACTCAGCGTTTTCTTCACCGGACTGCCCACCACGCTATCGCGACGCTCGCTCAGCCCGAGCTCCACTAGCTTGCTTTCGAGCCGGCGGGTGCGATCACGCCGTGAAAGATGCGGGGACCGGATCGCGGCCGCGAACTGCAAATTCTCACCGATGGTGAGGTGCTCGTCGAACGCGTCTTCCTGAGGAACGTAGCTGATGTAGCGCTTCAGTTGATCGAGGTTCCGATAAAGCGAGCGATCATTCAGAAGCACCTGGCCGCGAATCGGTTCGAGTTGGCCGCCCAGCACTTTCAGCAGCGTGCTCTTGCCGCAACCGCTCGCACCCATCACGCAAACGAGTTCGCCGCGATTGATCGCGAACGAAATCCCTTCCAGCGCCACTTCTGAGTTGCCGAAGCGATGATTGATGTCGCTGACTTCGAGGCTGCGGATGATGTTGCGCTCTTCCTCGATGATGCGCTCGGAAAAATCACAGCGCAGGAACTGCCCGACATTGATGCGAATGGTGTCGCCATCGCGCAGCGGCGCGGTCGTGCGCACAGCGGTGTCCCCGACCATGATCGGCCGGTCAGCTTCGATCACCTCGAGCGTTCCGATCCGCTGGTCGTAATCGCAGAAAATCTTCAGGAGCACGTCGCCGCTCGTGCCGGGCGAAAGCAGGATATCGTCGGCCTCGAGCAAGCTCGGATTGTTTGAAACCAGGTATTCAGACTTGGATGCCTTGAGCTGAAAGCGCCCGCCCATGGCGCGTGTGCGCCGTCGCAAATCGATCAGATCCATCTCGCTGTCGTTGTGGAAAACAATGCGGTCCTCCAGAGCCGCCTCAGTTTCAGTGCCGGCTTTGAGTTTGACGCCGTTGAGCACGGCATCCACATCGCGCAACGCTTTCACGCGGACCTTGAGGCCGAAGGTGACTTCCAGGGAACTTTCGCGCGAGCGGGAGCGTTCGAGTTGCACTTCATCCGCATCCCGATGCACGCGAACGAAGACCTGCGGCAGCGAGACGTTCTTCTTCGCGTTGAAATAGGCCGCGAGCTCCTGGTAGGTCAGGAACTGGTCGCCCACCAGAATGCGCTGGCCAGGGTAGATGCGGCAGAATCCCCCGCGCAGCAGGGGCCGGCCGCGCACGGACACGGTCTGGGCGCTGTAGTTTTTTAGCAGAATCAGCTCGTGATAACGAAAGGCGAGGAGCCGATCGTTGCCGCTCAAACTCTTCAACGCCACGTCCGAGGTGCCGTTGGTTCCGAAAGAAACAGACTCCAGCGGAGACGCGCCGCGCTGGTAGATGGCGGGATCAGAATCCTCCGAGGCGTTCAGTTGATAGACGATATCGATCGCCTGCGCGGCCATGCCCAGTTGTGACATGAACGAATAAAACGCCACGACCTGCTCCTGCTTCAGGCCCGCCTGCGAGATCAGATCGTAGAGCTGCACGCCGAGCATGATCTTGCGATCGGGGCTCAGCTGGATGCCGAGCTTTTGCGCCATTGCGCCGAGGTCCTGCTGCTCGTAGAGCGCCTGCCGGAAAAGCTGGCGCAGCTCAGAGTAGACAGCCTCCGGATAGTCGTAGCGCAGGAAGCCGAGACTGGAGTCGATCTCTTCTTCCAGGAGCACGCCATCGGCCTTCGAAAAGCTGGCCAGCACCTGGATCAGCAGCGGCAACAGATTTGGCCCCTCGGAAACACTGCGTGGTTTCCGCATCGCGCGCCGCATCCAGAGACGGCTTTTGCGCTGCATGCGGTAGGCAAAAGGCGTGACGCGCTGCACCGCGCGGTCGATCCGATCCGCTACCGTTGTGACCAGTTCTGTCATGCGAAATTTGAGGAATTAGAGTAACTGCGACGCCCCTTTGGCGCAACGGGTAGCCGCAGCTTCCGGGCCGTCGCCAGGGGGAAAAACCCAGGCCCCGCGCGCCGCCGGGTCCGGGTTCTGCTCTTTTGCATTGCATATTCGTTCATGTTAGCGTTTCGCCCTCGCCAGAAACGCGACGAGCAGCCTATGCCTCAAACCGATCGCAACTCCCAAAAGGAGAATAAACCACGCGGCAATGAGCCAAATTTTAACTGGCGCGGCGTCGTGCTGATCGCCATCGCGTTTGCCCTCATCGGTCTCGCGGTTCTTTTCCGCGGAGGTGCCTATACCAACGTGGAGGACGTTCCGTATAACCGCTTCCTCGAGCTGCTTGATAACAAACAGATCGCGATCGACAACCGCTACCCGCTGCAGCTAGTGGTGGAAGAGGGCCGCCCCACCCAGAGCCTGCGCGGTTTCTACATCAAACAGGCTGTCGGTCCGTCGGCCGCGCAGCAAGTGCCGTTCAGGACCACGATCTTCCTGAACTATAACACGAACTTGCAGGACAAACTGGCCTCCGCTGGAATTCAGCCAGCGATTCGCACGGAATCGAATGTGCTCGCGCAAACACTGGTCGGTTTCCTGCCGATCGCCGTTTTCCTCGTCATTCTTTATCTTCTCTTTCGGCAGCAAATTCGCATGGCCGGCAAGGGCGCCCTGAATTTTGGCAAATCAAAGGCTCGGATGCTGGCGCGCGATAAGAACAAAATCACATTTAAGGAGGTCGCCGGCGTCGAGGAAGCAAAGGACGAAGTGCAGGAGCTAGTCGAATTCTTGCGCGATCCGAAGAAGTTTCAAAAACTGGGAGGCCGGATTCCCAAAGGTGTGTTGCTCGTCGGACCCCCTGGCACCGGGAAAACTCTTCTCGCACGCGCGATCGCCGGGGAAGCGGACGTGCCGTTCTTCTCAATCAGCGGCTCCGATTTCGTGGAAATGTTTGTCGGCGTCGGCGCGAGCCGCGTGCGCGACATGTTCGAACAAGGTAAGAAGAGCGCGCCGTGTCTCATCTTCATCGACGAAATCGACGCGGTCGGGCGGCATCGCGGACACGGCCTCGGTGGCGGCCACGACGAGCGCGAGCAGACGCTCAATGCGCTGCTCGTGGAGATGGACGGGTTCGACACCCAGGAAGGGGTCATCATTATCGCGGCCACCAACCGCCCGGATGTTCTCGATCCGGCGCTGCTGCGTCCGGGTCGGTTCGATCGTCAGATCACCGTGAATCTGCCCGACGTGAAAGGCCGCGAGGAAATCCTGCGGGTCCACTCCAAGAAGGTAAAACTGGCCGAAGGCGTCGACCTCGCCATCGTGGCGCGCGGCACTCCAGGTTATTCCGGCGCGGAGCTCGCGAACGTGATCAACGAAGCTGCGCTACTCGCGGCACGGCGCGGGTTGAAGGGAATCACGCGCCATGAGTTGGAAGAGGCGCGCGATAAAGTTCGTTGGGGACGGGAACGCCGCAGCCTGGCGATCAGCGAAAAGGAGAAGAAGATCACCGCTTATCACGAGGCGGGTCACGCTTTACTCAACGTCGTGCTCGAGCATACGGATCCGCTGCACAAGGTGACGATCATCCCCCGCGGTCCTGCTCTCGGCGTCACGATGATGCTGCCACAGGAAGACAAGTTTAACGCCAAAAAGAAGGAGCTGCTCGATAACCTCTGCGTCTCCATGGGTGGTCGCGTGTCGGAAGAAATTTTCCTAGGCGATATCTCCAGCGGTGCGGCGGGCGACATTCGCGGCGTCACGTGGTACGCGCGCAAAATGGTTTGCCAGTGGGGCATGAGCGAGAAGCTGGGCATGGTGGAGTACGGTGAGCATGAGGACTACGTCTTCCTCGGTCGCGACATCTCGCGGTCGCGGGATTACAGCGAAGCGACTGCACAGGAGATCGACACGGAAGTGCGAAAGCTTTCCGACGATGCCTACGAGCGTGCGCGTGAGTTGATCAGCAAATACCGCGACAAGGTGGAAATCATCGCGAACGCGCTGCTCGAATTCGAAACGCTTGATGGAGCACAAATCCAAGAGATAATCGACCACGGACGCTTGCTCAATCCGCCTCCGGGTCCACCGGCGGCCGGTGCCACCGCGCCCGAAAAGCCGCCGAAGCAAGTCGTCATCGCTCCCGAAATTCCGCCCTTGCCGGGCGGTCTGACGGG